>JANXYF010000007.1 GCA_025350175.1 Nitrosopumilales archaeon
TTCTGCATCTACTTCAATATCTCCAAGTGGAGTTCTCCATATTCCTTCTTTCATTGTAGCAATGTCTCGTCCTATTCCCCAATGATTTGGACCAATTATTATTACAAGTTCAGGTCTCTGTGATGATATTGCATAGTATGAATTTGCAGCTATTGGACCAGAATACTCGTATCCCGCGTGAGGGCATATTACGCCAATGATTTTTTTATCGTCTGGAGAAGGCGGTAATTTTCCAGGACCATAATTGTGTAAAAAACAGTTTCTTATGCTTGATTTTAATTCCTGACTTGTTTTTGGATAGAACATTCCAGCAACAGCTGGTGTCCTCACCTGCATTGTGTTATTGCCTCTGTGTTCTCATTCTTGAAGGTGCCATTCTTTCAGCAGCCTCTTCTTCTAATTCTTCTTCTGTTATCTTTGTTTCAAAGTCGTCTATTTGATATTTCATAGATTCTGCGTTTTTTAGTTTACCTTTCTGCATTAGGATTTCTCTTGCTAATAGCCAATAAGTTGCAGCTAGAGATTTTCTTCCTCTGTTGTTTGCTGGAATAACCAAGTCAATTTTAGAAGTAATATTATCTGTATTTGAAATTCCTATTACTGGAATTCCTGCATTAGTAGCTTCTACAATTGCTTGCTCATCTACTTGTGGATCTGAAATGAAAACTAATTCTGGTTCTCTGTAGTATGGTAATGATGGATTTGTAAGAGTTCCTGGCATGAACCTTCCAAGCATAGGAGTTGCACCAGTAATCTCACAGAATTTCTCAACTGGCATGCTAGCATATTCTCTTCCAGAACAAACTAGAACTTTTGTAATATCTGCTCTATTGATAAATTTGGCTGCAGTCTGAATTCTTGATAATGTTTTCTTGCTGTCAATAATGTAGAGTCCTTCATTTGTTGCCTTTGTAACAAATGAGTTCATGAACTTTGTTTTTACTTGAGTTCCTACTCTTATTCCAGTAGATAATACGTATTTTTCCATATGTTCAAAGTCTTCTTGTTTACTCATTGCGTGTTTCTAAATCTCGGCCATTCCACGTATTAAATCATACTCTGAGAGTCGTACTAATTCGTTAAGTTTGGCTATTCTCTCTCCGCCTAATATGCCAACCTTGAGCATCTTTGATTTGGTCGCAAGCCCAATGTGTGATATATGAGAATCAACTGATTCTCCAGATCGATGAGATGTGATTAGTTTTACATTGTTATTGTTTGCCTCTTTTGCAAACTCTAAAGCATCATAGAGGCTTCCAGCTTGATTTACTTTCAATATGGCACCACTACATGCTCTTATTTTTACTGCTTTTTTGAGAATCTTTGTATTTGTTACTAAAAGGTCATCTCCAGTTATCAATACGTGTGGGAATTTTTTGGTCAAGATAGCCATGTCTTCAAAAGCTTCTTCATGAACAGCATCTTCAGCATAAACAAGTTTGTATTTTTTTATTATATTGGAAGCAAATTCGATCTGCCTTTGTGGAGTGTTTTCAAAACCCGCTCTATCGTATATGTATTTTTTTTTCTTTTCATTCCACTGGGTAGATGAAGCAAAATCTACTCCTAAAGAGACTTCTTTTCCTAATGTAAAACCAAGCTGCTCACAAGCTTTTGCAGCAATTTCTAATGCCTGATCATTTTTTAATTTAGGTGCCCAACCGCCTTCATCTCCTCTTCCCTTTGTGAAACTTGGATCTTTTTTAGCTAGAATTTTTCCTACTTCTTTGTGTACTGCCAAGTTGACTTCTATTGCATCACAAATAGTTTTGGAACCCGTTGCACAAACTAGAATTTCTTGAATATCAGGTGTACCCGGTCCCGCATGTGCTCCCCCACCTATTATATTTCCAAGAGGAAACGGAAATCTAAAAGTTGAACCTTTTGCCAATAACTTGAACATGGGTATGTCTAATGATTTTGAAGCCGATTCGATTGATGCAATCGTTAATGCGAATGCAAGAGAGCCTCCAACTTTAGAATAATTGGGAGTTGGATCTATTTCTCTTAAAGTCTCATGAATTATTTTTAAGTTTGATGGATCAAGACCGATAAACTTCTTTACGTTTTTTTTTAAAATATCTAAACTCTTTTCAGGCTTGTCTTGAGGAAAACTTTGTGCTTCATATTTGCCAACACTTGCACCTGAGGGAGCAGATACTCGTCCCATGTGTTTTTTATCTGATATTACATCAACTTCTATAGTTTGACTTCCTCTACTGTTGTAAAGTACTCTACCTTTGATTGAAGTAATCAGAGGCATTCTATTCTAATTCTGCTTTTACTTCTTGTTCTCTTCTCTTAATTGCTTCGTAAAATGGGATGACTTGATGAATTGTCTCAACTGATGTCAATATCATGGCTCTACAACAATATCTTTTAAAACCAAAAGAATCTAAAACCTTTTTTGGATCTTCTCCACCTTTTACACGATTTTGATATTCCTTAAACTTGTCAGCAATCAAATTTCCGCAACTAAAACATCTAACAGGAATCAGCACAGACACAAAAAGTAATCAAGGCTTATAAAAACCATACATGGGTAAAACCAAATGTGCGGGAGTCGCCCAGCCTGGTCAAAGGCGCTAGCTTGAGGGGCTAGTATCTTAGGATTTCGAGGGTTCAAATCCCTTCTCCCGCATTAAAAATTCAAAAAACAATCAAATTGAATTGAATAAAAAATACTATCATTTTTTGATTTACGTGTCATAGATTGCATTCAATAAAATAACTTTTTACCTCTGATATTTGTTACCTCAAACAAAATGTCGAATTTCTATTGTTAACTAGTATTATGATATCACTATTGTACAAGAACTTGATTTGTTAAATAGTTCCAGTAATTTTGAGATTCAAGATATAACGAATCTCGTATATGAACACAGCATTGGTAAAGCCCATATTTAACATAAAATTCCGTATTATTATGGAAATCACGGTAAAACAAATGATGCAAATTGAAGAGAATGGGCATCAAATGGGCTTTTTTAGAAAACTCATGATGGAAAATGCAGGCGCTGCTACTGCAAGACACATTGTTGAGCACTATTCTGATTTAATATCAAAAAAAATAACAGTTTTTGCAGGATTGGGAAATAATGGTGGTGATGCTTTTGTTGTGGCGCGACACTTGGCTGGATTTGGATGCAAACCTACTGTTATACTTCTTGGACATCCAAATAAAATTAAAACAGAAGAAGCCAAATCCAACTGGAAAATTTTAGAAAAAATGAATTCGGTAAATCTTGTACTTGCATCTGATGCTGCTGGAATTGTAAATGATGCCGAAATTATAGTCGATGGAATACTTGGAACCGGTATCTCTGGAAGCATTAGAGAGCCTTATTCATCAGCAATAGATCTCATAAACCAATCTCATGCTTTCAAATTGGCAGTTGATATGCCAACAGGTCTTGATCCAGATACAGGATTAGTTAATGACAAGTGTGTAAAAGCTAATGTAACTATAACTTTTCACAAAATGAAAATTGGAATGCCAAAAAATCTAGATATGTGTGGTAAGATAATTGTTGAAAAAATAGGAATACCACCAGAAGCGGAGATTGGTGTGCTATGAAAGTGCATCAACTCGAAGTAGGAAATATGCAAAACTTTACTTATGTTCTTGAAGATGAAGGTACAAGAGAAGCAGTTATCATTGATCCATCTTGGGATTTAGACTTGGTAATTGAAACTCTAGAAAGAAATGCTCTTAAAGTAAAATATGTAATAAACACCCATCATCATTTTGATCATACAATAGGAAATGATGCAATAGTAAAATACACTAAATCTAAAATCTTGCAACATGAATCCTCTACTCTAAAAAATGATATGCGGTTAACCAATGGTGAAAAAATAAAATTTGGTAATTCTGAACTTACTGTAATGCATACTCCTGGGCATTCAAAAGATAGTATTTGTCTGGTTGGTGATGGGAAAATTTTCTCAGGAGATGCACTTTTTGTAGGAAATTGTGGAAGAGTTGATTTGCCAGGAGGAAGTGCAATTGAGCTTTATCATAGTCTGTTTGATATTATTTACAAACTTGATGATAATCTCATGTTGTATCCTGGACATAATTATGGAACCTCTCCAAATTCTACAATAGGTAAAGAAAAGAAAACTAACTTTGTATTACAACCTAGAACTGAAGAAGAATTTGTGAATTTTATGGGCAGTGATTAATCATTGCAAGACATTGAAATATTTGGAAACAAGCAAAAAGGTCTAGAATTTATAAAACAAACTGAACGAAAAAAATTCATTTTCTCTCTGGTTATCTCTTATACTGCAACATCTGAAATACCTGGAATAACTATAGCTGGAGAGCACCCTGATCTGATAAAATTCACTGGACCTGCTGATGCTGAATTTATCCATTATGGGCATTGCAAAAGCATTTCTGTAATTCCTATGACTCCTGATGGAAAACCAACACCTGCATTATTAACAAAAACAGCATTAGAAGCAGCAAGCATTTCAAGTATTGTTATAAACGCAGGAAGTAAGGTATCACCAAAACTTCCTTTTATAGATATGAATTTAGATTATGGGAAAAATATTGCAAAAGAACCTGCACTCAGTATGGAAGAAGTTGGAAAGGCTGTAGAATATGGTAGAATAATTGGAAGATTCCTAGGAGCTTCAACTGATTGTGTCATTGTTGGTGAAAGTATTCCAGGTGGTACTACCACTGCTCTTGGAGTACTTGAAGGATTTGGAATCAAAGGACTTGTTAGCAGTAGTATGCCTGAAAATCCTGTAGGACTTAAGGTTCAAACAGTAAAAGATGCACTAAAAAGATTACAATCAAAAGATCCATTCGAAATTATTTCACAACTAGGTGATCCAATGATTCCAACAGTTGCAGGTATTCTTAGTACAGCTTCAGAATTATCTAGAGTGATATTAGCTGGAGGGACACAAATGGCAGCTGTACTTGCTTTTGCAAAAAGTATGGGATTTGAAGGAAAGAATACAGCTCTTGGTACAACCTCTTATGTGACAGATGATAAATCTGCAAATTTAATCGAGACTGTTTCACAGATACTGGATATTCCTATATTGGTTGCTAAACTCAAACTTGCAGAATCTAGCATCTCTGGATTACGATCTTATGCAGAAGGATTTGTAAAAGAAGGAGCTGGTGCAGGCGGTGCATCTATTGCATGTATGTTAAAAACCGGAATTGATGCAAAGAGTCTTTTGGATTTAACTGAAAAAGAATATGCAAAAATTACTTGACTGTTACTGATTTTGCCAAGTTCCTAGGATAATCAGGATCTGTATCTTTTTCAAGTGCTGCATAATATGCAAGAAGCTGTATGGGCACTATCTCTACAAGTGGATACAATGACTCTGTAATGCTGGGAATATCTATCCAATAATCATATACATCACTTGGTTTATCAGAAATTCCTATTATCTTGGCTCCCCGAGCTTTAATTTCTCTAGCTGATGTTAATGTGTCATTGTAGGTAGAATCATTTGGATTTATGATTAAAACATAAGAATTTGAATCCATCAATGCTAATGGACCATGTTTTAATTCTCCTCCAGGAAGTCCTTCTGCATGAATGTATGTAAGCTCTTTTAACTTCAATGATCCTTCTGAGGCAATTGGATAATGAATACCTCTTCCTAATACGTAAATATCTGAAACATCTTTTAGTCTTCTTGCAACATCTCTAATTTTATAATCATTAGAGAGAATCTTCTTGATTGCCTCTGATACTTTTGTAAGATCTAGTTCTATACACCCATCACATATTTTATCGACCATTTTGTATAATACTACAAGTTGTGATGTGAAACTTTTAGTTGCTGCAACTCCTATCTCTGGGCCACAGTTAAGTCCAATTGAAATTGATGATTGATGAACTAGAGAAGATGTCATCATGTTAACAATTGATATGATTTTAGATCCTGTTTTTTTTGCAATGTTTACAGCCTCTAATACATCTGCACTTTCTCCACTTTGGGATATTGCAATTAGAATTGATTTCTCTTCAAATATGTCAGGAGAAAATTGTGCCTCACTCGAAATTAATGGATCAATCTTTATCTTTGCATATTTTGAAAAGAGAAATTTTGCTATTAATGCTGCGTTATAACTTGTTCCACTTCCGGTAATGTACAAGTTTCTTGCATGTTTTATCAAATCAGAAGCTAAATCAATCTCGATTTTAGTATTGTTTCCAGCATTCAATATTGTTGTAGGCTGTTCCGAAATCTCTTTCAGAGTGTAATGAGCATATTGTCCCTTGTATGCATCGGCAAATTCCTTTGATACTTTAGTTATTTGATGCTGTACTGGGTTTGCGTCAAAATCAAAGATCTTCAATCCTGATGAATCAATGATCACAAATTCTTTGTTATCTGGATAAATTACTTCATCAGTATATTCTACAAATCCTAACACATCACTTGAAATGAAATATCCTTCTTTTCCTACTCCAATTATGAGTGGTTCGTGGAGTCTAGCTGCGGCTAATGTACCATCCTGAAAAACTGCCACAAAAGCATAATTTCCTTTTAGTTCAGCTACCGTATCTACTACAGATTTTTTAATTTCTTTTGTCTTGTCATAATTGTATTGAAGAAGATTTGCAATCACCTCACTATCTGTCTGACTTTTAAAAGTATAACCTAGTGTTTGGAGTTCTTTTTTTAATTCCTCATGATTTTCAATTATTCCATTATGTACAATTGCAATTTCTCCTGAACTTGATGGATGTGGGTGTGCGTTTGCTTCAGTTACCATTCCATGGGTAGCCCATCGTGTATGCCCTATTCCAATAGTTCCAGTAAGTTCATCAAGCTTTACTGTTTTATTTACCTCTAAGACTTTGCCTACTCCTTTTCTTACGTTGATATGATGCTCTGAAAAAGTTGCAACTCCTACACTATCATAGCCACGATATTCCATTCTTTTCAGTCCTTTGACTATTAATGGAGCTGCAGGGCTGATACCGAGATATCCTATGATTGAACACATGTTGATTTTTAATATATTTTCTTGATAAATAATGATTGCGTGTATTTTACTCGGCTGGTTGTTCAGTTTTTACTTCTTCATCTGTCTGTTCTACTTTTACCTCTTGTACAAGAGGTTGTTTTGTCTTGTTAAGGTCTAATTCTGGTGATAAGTGAATCTGATCTTCTTCTTCAACTTTTACTGTATAGGATGGAATAGTAACTACTCTATCTCCAATCATTACATGACCATGCACCACTATTTGTCTTGCCAAGTATGGACTCTTGATGGATTCTTTTTTCTGAATGAATGTTTGTAATCGTCTAGATAAAAAGTCCGCTACTTTTAGGTTGAGTACATCATCTAATGTTGCATTTTCTTTTACAAGTCCAACTCTTGCAAGTGATTTCATAAGTATTGGTTCTTTTGTAATTCTGATATCTTGGGTTAATGCTAATAGTGATCTTGCTTGATTTCTTATTCTTGAAAGTTCTGTATGTGCTTTCCATAATTCTCTTTTATTCTTAAGACCAAAAGTACCCAAAACATGTAACTCTTCATTTAGTAAATCGTAATTAAGAGGACGTTTTGGTTTTCTCCACATTTTGCGCGAATTCTTTGGATGATCTCCCATCTAATTCACCTACTTCTTCTTTTCCGCAGCTGGTTTTGCTGCTGAAGCTGCACCCGCCTTTGGAGCTGCTGCTGGAGCTGCACCTTCAGCTGCTGGAGCACCTGGAGAACCAGCTGGTAAAACTTTACCTCCTTTCTTTACTCCAACGGCACCACCTTTTCTACCAGTGGTACGCGTACTTTGCCCACGAACTTTTAATCCATATGTATGACGAAATCCTCTCCAACTGTTCATACCTTTCTCTCTCTCGATATCATTTCTTTTGTTAAAATCAACATCAGAAGTAATTAGATGAAAATCATTTCCAGTGTCCATATCTTTTCGTCTATTTAGAAACCAAGAAGGTATATTGACAGATGAAGGATTTCTCATTGCATTCTCTATTTCTACTACTTGTGATTCTGTGAGAAAACCTACATTACTATCTGGATTAATTTTTAAAACTTGTAAAAGAGCTCTTGCAAAATTATAACCTATGCCCTTTACTTGACCTACTCCTATGATGGTCTTTTTGGCACCGGGAACATCCTTACCCGCAATTCTAACTATGTGTCTGAATTCCTGTGAAGACAAGTATTAAAAAATTCCCTTCATCCCCGATAAAAACCATACTAAAATAATAATAGTTTAAATCAGATTTAGAGAGTATTTACCACATTGACTCAGGAAATTGAAAATCTTGTTAATAGAAGTTATGGTTCAGAACCAAAGTATACGGAAATCCTAGCGGGTGTTCCTGAAGACTATGAACAAATTAAGACATTAAGAGATCTTTTAGAAATTAATTATAAAATTGTTGGTGCAAAAGAACAACTTAGAAGAAATTTAATTTCAAAAATAAAGTCGAAGAGTGTTACCTATCCTGGAATAATTGGTTTTGATGATGATGTTATTCCTGCTTTGGATAGAGCTATACTCTCATGTCATGATATGATTTTGGTAGGTCAGATAGGACAGGCAAAGACTAGGATAGCACAAACCGTTGCAGAAACTCTACTTTCACCAATGCCACTAATTCGAGGCAGTATAACAAATGATTGCCCAATGGATCTTCCACCAAGTGATCTGATATCTTTATTGGAGGATAAAGAAAATTATATGTCAATCCCAAAATTTTACATTGATGGTGACAGTATAGAAAAAATTCGTAACAATAAACTTGATACTCCAGTTGAGTGGGTTGATGGTAAATACAGATTCAAGTATGTGTTAGCAACTCCAGATATTTCTGTAAAAGATTTGGTTGGTCAGATAGATGCAATCAAGATAACTAAGAAAGGTACAGAAATGTATGAAATTGAATCTTATTCACCAGGTCAACTAATGCAAGCAAAACATGGATTATTTTGTATTGATGAATTACCTGTTCTTGATACGAGAAAACAAGTAGCGCTCTTGTCTGTATTACAAGAAGGAAGGTTCACAACTGGCTCATATCCTGTAATCTTTGAACCAAAAACAGTATTTTTTGCAACTGCAAATCCTATAGACTATACTCATTCTGGAAAAATAATTGAACCACTTTATGATAGACTAAAAAGTCACATTCAAACTCATTATCCAAGATCACTCTATGACGAAATGCTGATAATAATCCAAGAAGCAAAAATACCAAAATCACTCATTCCTGTATTCTTGTTGAAGATTTTAACAAGAATTGTTCAAGCGGCCCGCTCTAATAATGAAATTAATCAAGACAAGGGCGTCAGCGTCAGAATGGGAGTACATAGTTTAGAATTACTTGTAGGTGAAGCAGAAAGAACCAGGTCTCTAACTCATAATATTATGGCTGTACCAAGACCATCTGATATATTCTCAATTGCTCAATCAGTAAAGTTTGAACTTGCTGAACTTGATGATGTAACCGAAAATCGTGCAAAAGTTCTAAAAACTCTAATCTCCAACGCTATGAAAGAAACATCATTAGAATATCTAACAGGTATAGATTCAAGCATTCTTGATTCGATAAAAAAAGAATTTCTAGGTAAATCATTCCAAGTGTCACAAGCAATACTTGGAACAAATAGTTCTCAAACATCCTACGATAATCAATTGAAGAATTTCAATTCTCTCTTAACTTTGATTAATGGTGTATATCAAAAAATTACTTCTGATCAGGAAGACTTTATAAAAGAAACTAAAAAGCATGAAATCTCTAATGACGCTCTGATTATTTCGGAAAATGCACAAAATGAGTTTAAAGCTGGTGTTGTAGAACTAGTACTTGATGGTCTTTGCTGGCTTGAACCCAAAATTCTAGATAGGAAAGAGGGCACATACGTTGCGAGCTAATACTAACTTTGTTTATTTTCAAAGTGAAGATAATAAATCTGAAAATTCCTCATCAGAAATATCTAATGAATCACTAAAGCAGGCTCTTAAAACAATTGCAAGCCAAATCTTGAAAGAAAAAACCCCGTCAATGAAAGATCTGGAAAGTATACTGGATAGATCATTACAAGAAACAACTGAAAATCAAGCAAAAAATGAAGGTCAACAAGAAACAGAGGTACATGGTAATAGTGAGCCCATGACAAAATACTTGCAAAAACTTGGTTATCTTAAAGATGACAAAAAATGGTTAACAAAAAAAGCTTTTTTTGAAATTGGACAAAAAATGCTTGAAGATGTAATAAAAGCAATTAATGAAAGTGGCTCTGGTTTTCATGAAACTAAGAATATTGGATTAGGTGATACAATACTTGATACGACAAAAAAACTCGAAGTAGGAGATGACATCAAACATCTGAATGTACCAAAAACAATAATGAATGTAATCCAGCGAAAAAAAAGTAAATCTGAACTAATAAAATTTCCACTTGAAATAGAATTTGATGATTTTGAAAAATTTGAGACAAAGGAAGAGGTAAAAGTTTCAGTAGTTTACTGTATAGATCTTAGTTCTACAATGAGATATTCTCTAAATTCTGGAGAGGGAACTAGAATAGAGGCAGCAAAAAAGGCTCTGTGGGCACTATATGTGTTAAATAAAAAATTCTTTCCTAGTGATTCTATTTACATTGTTGGTTTTGGCTCACTTGCATCACAAATCAATCCTCATGATATTCCATATCTAAAAACCTATGATGCTAATGATAATTTTCTTCATTATACAAATTATCAAGCCGCTCTAAGACTATCATTAAAGATTCTAAAAAAAGATGGTTCACAAAATAAAAGAATTGTCATGATAACTGATGGTCAACCAAGTGCTTGTTTTGTAGACGATGAATCACAGAAAAATGCTATACTGTCAGACAAACCGTATTCCCACTTTTACAGACCAGATGAGACAACACTTTCTAAAATAAAAAACGAAAGGGACGCTAAACTGGATATAGGTGATGAAATGGTCTATCTATGTTATAGATATAGGCAAGTTGATCCAGCAGTGGAATCTAAAACATTGCACGAAGCAAAAAAATGTAGAAAAGAAGGTATTGAAATTGATACCATCATGGTAAGCGAAGAAGCAGAACTATTGAGTTATGTTGAAAGTCTTGAAAAACATCTGAGAGGAAGAGCATATTACATAAATCCGGAAAAAATTGATAGAGTTCTAATAAGTGATTTTATATCTAACAAGAAAAAAATACTAAATTCTAGGAATAGTTGGTAAATTTGAGTGAAAGTTTTGATAGACAAAAAATGATGGAAACCTTGGTAGACCCAGATGTGTCATCTATTCTTGCAGAGCTTGAAAGTGGAGAAAAGGATTCAGTATATCTGGCAGACAAGCTACAATTATCTTCAATCCAGATAAAAGATCGTCTCTCCTATGTAATAGAACACCACTTTGTTATAATAGATCAAAATAATGGAAATGAAATTTTTAAAGTTGATTTGAATA
This sequence comes from Nitrosopumilales archaeon, assembly GCA_025350175.1. Lineage (GTDB taxonomy): Archaea > Thermoproteota > Nitrososphaeria > Nitrososphaerales > Nitrosopumilaceae > Nitrosotalea. The sequence goes on from JANXYF010000007.1 coordinate 11,464, forward strand.
AACTTAACAAAATTATGGAAAGTGATGATAATTTCAAAAATGTGGTTGATGGACTAACCGAACTTGATCAATATCTAAACTAAGATTGAGGCTTGACACGATTTTTTATGAGGTACATCATACCAACTGCAAGTCCGGATAGACCTATAATAAGTACGATAGGTACAATGAAACCCGAAGTATCATCTGATTCTATACCTTCTGGATAATATCCTATAAATCCCAGAATCTGAATTTCTCTCTGTCCTTGATTTTCTATTTGTAAGGTGTAATTTCCAGAGTTAGAAATCTTGAAAATTTCCTGAATTGGACTTGTTGTTACCGATTTGGTTATTATTGAATTTCCATTCGGATCAATTACAATTACCTTGACATTATCATCATTTTTTAAATCAGTTACCTGAATACCATACACTCCTTTTCGATTGTGGTTCAAGTCCATCGCTTTTGTAATAGTCATCTGTGTCCCACCACTCAGTGACTTTTGTTCATTCACAAAATTTTCAGAAGTTATTTGAGATTGATATGCTGTTATAGCAAAGCCAACTAATACAAGTATTCCACTTGTTATTATGATTGGTATAGGCTTTACCACAATGCATTTGAATTCTAACCCTTAGTTAAAACTTAGTACGAATATGAATAAAATATGAATCAAAAACAGTATGAATTATTCGACAACATTATCTTGTACATCTGCTAATGTTAGAGAGTTGTATAAAATTCTGGCAATTATTCTAGTTCTTTCAATGATAATACCTCCAATAACATTACCTAATGCAAAAGCATATTCTGATCATCCTAATCTTTTTGTATCCGCAGAAAATAGTCTTTTTAATAATTATTTTTATGGACCTACGGTAGTTGAAGTTATAGTAAGTGAATCTAATAACCAATTAGATCAGGCATTAGGTGAACCGCATGTTACAGTAGATGGAAAAAATCTTCGAATGGTTCAAGGTACTGATGGTAACTGGCATGCTTTTTTTGCAAATGCTGACAAGGCTCAACAAGCTGATCAAGCAGCAATTGGAACTCCGGGTCAAAGTACTGACTTTGGTGTTTTTTGCGGTAGGTCTACAGCTCCATCAGTTCTAGGAATAGACATTTCACAGACTGATGGGGTAGCAATTCCTTCTCCAGCAGGATTGTTTGGTACCACTCAAGGAACTGCAGGCTTTACCTCATGTACAGGTAACGCAACAACTTCATCAAGTCAAAATAATGTTATACGTAATCCTCCGTCATTGAATATGAATCCCCAAGTTCCAGTGGGTCAAGTAGGAATTAATCCAAATGTCTGGCCTCTGATTCAACTTTTTACTTTTACTAATACTATTCAGATAGAATACACTAGTTCCACTGGAACCCAAAGTGTAGAACTTAATTATTCTGATATTCCAAATATTTCACTAACCCTTGACAGAACAGCCTATCCTTCTGGTTCCGATGTAATTGCAACAATTAATGATGCTGAATTAGATATTGATCCTACATCCCGAGATTCATGGACTTTTAATGTTGGTTCTCCGGCAGCTACATTTTACCAAGCTTTTTCAGAATCGGGTAGTGTTAGTTCAGGATTGGTAAATCTATTACCTTACCTTAGTAGTCTTGGATACAAAGATAATGGAAAAGTAAGTATGGTTACATCAGATGTTGTAAATCTGAAAACTAATTCTGTACAAACAAGTTCATCACTTAGTGGTGGATATAATCAGCTAGTCACTTTTGTAGAAACTGGGCCACATACTGGAGTTTTTGAAAGCTCCTATAGCGGTATATCTACAATAGGAACACTACAAAATGCTCCTAGATATCACTCAGGTTCAATCACTTACAATCTTCAAAGTGCTTCTATTGTTTCAGGAACTTCTACTGCAAGCCTTACAGTTGGTACTGGTCAAAGTCAATTTAATCCTGGTCAAAGAGAAACAATCACTCTAGTTGACGACACTCAAAATCTTAACTCGAATCAGATTGATCAACTAGATGTTTTTAGAACTTCGGCAAAAATCCCATCATTAACAATAGGAACTCCGATTACATTGAGTAGTTCCTCTGATGTTAAATTTTATAATTCTTCAAAAACCCTTACAGTTCCATCTACTATATTTGATAGAAATTCCCTGAGACTGATAATGGATACAAGGGGTCAATCCATGACTAATTTCCAGAAGATTACAATGAATCTTGGTATTTCAGCCCAGTCACTTAAGGATCTACTTATAGATACTAGTCAGCCAAATTCAGGTGGAACTAACTGGATTAATTATGACCTGAGGTCTTTTCAACAACAGCTTGGCATTACGTCCTTTTCTGGTACTACCATGACATTATATTTTGGTGGACTTGGGGGGTCATCAGTTCAGATCCTAGCGCCTGGAACAATTGTTTCTGGTAATGGTCTAGTTCAGATAAGTGATTCAACAGTAGCATCCATTAAATCAATGTCATCAAGTCTACCGGTATATTTAGAAATTAATTTCAACACTCAAGGTAGTTTCTCAAATCCAAGTAATACTCAACCAATTGTGTTTGACCTATTTTCTTTTGGAAGCAATAATAATCAAATAGTGAATAATGCCATCTACAGAGCAGAACTACAAGAAACATCTGCTAATTCCGGCGTATTTACTGGAACCATGGAATATTCTGTAATAAATCAATTAAATCAGTTTGATCCTAATTTGATTAAGAGTCTTCATACATTTGGAAGTAATATCAAATTTCTTGTAAGTACTGATCTTGTTGATGCCAATGCTATACACTTTTCAGTTATAGGTACTCAAGGAGGAACGACAGTACCTGTAACATCGCAACATGGTCTTCCTACACATACTGGTGTAGTGACACTTGATTCTCCCAATTATAGAATTGGTTCAGTTGTTACAATTACAGTTATAGATCCTGATCTAATTACTGATGCCAATACCATTGTATCTTATCCTAGTGTAAATGATCCCAACTCTTCAGCGGATGATACTGTTGGTGATAGTAGTGGAAACATACTCTTAGAAGTTTGGATAAAAGGCTATAGATTTCAACATTGCACAATAAATGGAGTCACATATGGTGGCCTTGCTGCTACTGGCTTTACATTGACTGAAACCGGACCAGGAACAGGCATATTCAAAGGTCTTTTTAAAATACCTTCTCAGATATGTAGCCAAGATGGTACCCAATTGGTGTCTTCCGTTGGGGGAAATGTTCAAGCACGATATCATGATTTTAGGGATGATTATGGAAGATCTGTTATTATAGAATCTGTAGTTGCAGTACCTGCAAAGACTCAACCTGCGTTACAACCTGTAGTAACCTCTATGCAATACAATACAATCTCCAAGTCAACTCAAATTAGCGACAAATCTGGAAGACCACTACTTCAAAACTCACATGTTGGAGAAGCTATAAATTTCAAGAGTATGATTTCAAACAAATTATATTCAAACAATCAAAAAATCTCTTACATTGTTCAGATAAAAGATAGTGACAATAAAGTAGTTTTTCTAAACTGGACTGAAGATAATCTTGTAAATCTATCAACTAATAATGAGTCAATTCAATGGATGCCGACATCACCAGGAGTTTATTCTGCTGAAGTCTTTGTATGGAATGGAATGGATTCTTTAGTGCCACTCATTGGTGATAATCAATACAAGATTCAAGTTATTCCATAGTGAAGATCCTGAATTTTTAAAAATTGTATTTGCTTTTGTATGGAGATACAGCACGTAATTCTTGCACAACTTTTTTTAATACATCTACAGTTTCATCAATTTCTAGTTCTGTATTTGTTATTCCTACTGTAAGACGTAAAGAACCTGTAACTTGCTCGTGTGAAAACCCCATTGCCTTTAACACATGTGATGCTTTTTGGATCTTTACAGAACAGGCAGAACCAGTAGATGCAGATATTTTATTTTCATCTAATTTTATTATTAGATCCTCCCCACTTACGCCCAGAAAAGTAAAGTGAGTGTTGTTTGGAATTCTCATATCTGGATGTCCATTAAGCGTAGTGGATGGTATTTCTGATAAAACTCGTGAGTTCAATCTTGTAGTTAATTTCTTGAAATGTATCATGTTCTGACTCGCATCCTCCTTGGCTAACTTACATGCCATTCCAAATCCTACAATGCTTGCTACGTTTTCTGTACCTGAACGTAATCCTCTTTCTTGTCCTCCTCCTAACATTAGAGGAGAAATTTTTACACCATTTTTGATATATAAGGCTCCAACACCTTTTGGGCCGTTTATTTTATGAGATGATATTGAAAGTAAATCTATTCCCAATTCCTTAACATCTATGGGGATCTTTCCTACTGCTTGAACTGCATCTGTATGAAAGACAATATTCTTCTCTCTTGCAATTTTAGATATTTCCTTTATGGGCTGTATTGTGCCAACTTCATTATTGGCATACATTATTGTTATAAGACAAGTATCATCTGAAATTTCTTTTTTGAGATCTTCTGGACTTACAAAACCATATTGATCTACAGGAAGAAAAGTTATTCTATATACCTCCTTTTTAAGACGTTTACATGGTTCAAGTATTGCGTCATGTTCAATGGATGATGTTATGATGTGTTTACCTTTACTTTGTGATGCTATTCCATAGATTGCAGTATTGTTTGATTCTGTTCCTCCAGAAGTTAAGAGTATTTCATTACTGTCAGCATTGATTAGAGCGGCAATTCTCTTCCTTGCATTTTGAATTGCTGTATTTGCAAGTCTACCATGTCTGTGTATAGAAGAAGGATTTCCGTATTGTTCTCTGAAATAAGGTAACATCTCTTCGATGACATTTTCATGAACTGGTGTAGATGCAGCGTTATCTAAGTAGATCAATCTGTTATCACATTGAGTTTACCTGATTGATATCCACTAGGATCAACTAGAACTGAATTAAATCCAAACTGATTCATGTATTCCTTTAACACTGACATCTTTTTTTCATCACTGAGAAAAACAATTTCATTTTTATCTACTTCTATATTGGCACTATCTCCAAAGTCTCTAACTCTTACCTGTCTTACTCCGAAAAGCTGTTTTATCATTATCTCACTCTTCTCAATTCTTGCAAGCTTTTCAGCAGTAACAGTATTTCCCCATGGAATGCGAGATGCTAAACAGGAATTGGATGGTTTGTCATGAATTGAAAGACCCATCTCTCTTGCTACTCTTCTAACATCATATTTTTTAAATCCACTTTCCACTAGTGGACTTTGAACACCATTTTCTTTTAGAGCTACTATTCCAGGTCTATACTCTGTAAGATCATCCAGGTTGGTTCCATCAACGATGAGGCTAATTTTTTCTGTTTTTGCTAGTCTGAGAAGGTGTCCTGATAATTCTGTTCTGCAATGAAAACATCTGTTTTGATCATTCTTTACAAAGTCCGGATTATCAAGTTCATTGTATTCCATAATTACATGTCTAATTCCTATCTCTTTACAAACTATCTTTGCAGATTCTAACTCTTCCTGAGAGAGTGTCTTATAGTCTGCTGTTACTGCAATAGCCTGTTTACCTAGAGCTTTTTGGGCGGCATATGCCACAAGAGCACTATCAACACCGCCAGAAAGAGCTACCAGAACTTTTTCTTTTCCATAAAACCAATTTACTAATTCTTCGAACTGTTTCATTTTATGTTTAGTCTCCGTTTGACTTCATCTGATATCAAATCTGATGTCGCTTTAAATGATAACGCTAATGACTCTGCAATTGATTTGACTTCATCTGATTCTACTTTGAAATGCTTTACAATCTCCTCATGTTTTACAATCTTACATCTCACAGTGAAATTTTTTCCTTGTAATAGAATTGGTACTGTGACAACTATTCTTGGAACAATATATCGATTAGAAGATCTTACTCGTACGCCTAAAGTACCAGTCTCTGAAACAAGTATACTCATCAGGTTATTTGTAACAGATGGTTCACATATGATGGAAACCAGATTTGTTGGTCTTCCTTTCTTTGTTATAGCTCCTGTTACAGTAACATCTTTTGCACCATTTGCAATTAACTTGTCAATCATATGTCCAATTGTCTCACCAGATACATCATCTAGGTTTGTTTCAAGAATTTGTACTGTATCTAGCTGAAACTCATCAATTGATTCACCTCTGACAATTTTTAAAACATTGGAAAATCCTTCAAAGTTCTTATTTCCAGCACCATATCCTATTGATTTTATTTTCATTGTTGGATAAAATTCTGAACATCTATTTGCCAGATTTACAAGCAGACTTGCACCCGTAGGTGTGGTTAATTCCTCTTTGACCTGTCCTCCACAAATTATTGTATCTGAATTACGAAATATCTCAAGTATGGCGCTTGCAGGATTTGATGTAGTTCCATGAGAGAAAGTTAGAGTGCCACTGCCAACTGCCACTGGTGTTGAAATGATCTGGTCTGAAAATAATTTTAGATCATCTAATGCTATGGCAGAACCAATGATGTCTATGACCGTATCAATACTTGATGCTTCATGAAAATGTACTGATTCTAATGGTTCTCCATGTATCTTTGACTCTGCATGAAGCAGTGATCTGATGCTTTCCTTTGCAAAAACTTTGGCTTTTTCAGATAATCCTATTTTATCTGATATTGACAATATACACTCTTGAATTTCAATTCCTTTTCGTTCGTGATGATTCTCACTTGCATCTAAAATAAGATGTGTTGCATCTATTCCATGTTTTACAACCTTGTCAAAATCTAATTTTATAATTTTAGAACCTTTGAGATAATCTTCAACTGAATGTACCCCATCTATGACTTTGGACTTATTTGCTCCTATGCTAACTAGCGAAGAAAGTAACATATCTCCAGAGATTCCAGCTATCTGTGCATCGATTACAAGTACCATGATTTTCTAAACATACTAGAATGCATATAAATTGTAATTTGTCCGTAACTTGTTTTAAGAAATACTGTATCGTAATTCTGATAAAAGACAGTCAAGTTTAATTAGAGATTACATTGAGGGCATTTTATGATTACAATTATTGGCTCTGGAAAAGTGGGCGGAGCAGCTGCATTATTTACAGCTCTTAGAAAAGTTGCAGATGAAATACTACTATTAGATGTAGTTCAAGGTCTTCCACAAGGAGAGGCTATGGACATTAATCACATGTTGGCAGAAAAAGGAATCGATGTAAACGTTAGAGGTTCAAATGATTATTCTGAAATGAAAGGCTCTGATATTGTAGTTGTTGTTGCTGGTTCTGGCAGAAAACCTGGCATGACAAGAATGGATCTTTTAAAAATAAATGCGTCAATAGTAAAAGGTGTTGTAGAAAATATTCAAAAATATGCTAAAGATTCAATGATAGTTCCAGTGACTAATCCATTAGATCCAATGGCATATCTTGCTTACAAAGTCTCAGGATTTCAAAGAAATAGAGTATTTGGAATGGGAGGAATGCTTGATTTGTCACGATTTACACAATTTATACACGAAGCTACAGGTTACTCGAGAAATTCTATACGCGCACTTGTAGTAGGTGAACATGGTGAGAACATGCTCCCACTTCCAAGATTCTCCACCATATCTGGAATACCACTTTCTTCAATTTTACCAAAGGAGAAGATTGAAGAAATTGTCCAGGGAACAAGACAAGTTGCAGCAAAAGTAATAGAACTAAAGGGTGCAACAGTTCATGCCCCCGGAAATGCAATATCTACAATCATAGAGGCGGTACTGAACAACACAAGACAGGTTATTCCTGTGGCAACATATCTTGATGGAGAGTATGGTTACTCTGACGTCACTATTGGTGTTCCAGCAGTTATAGGTAAAAATGGTATTGAGAAAATAATTGAATTGGACTTGGATTCAAATGAAAAAGAGTGGTTCAAAAAGGGAGTAGAAAGTGTCAAGGGCGCTATCTCCAATCTTGAGCTTTGATTAAATTTTTAACTACACTATAACTATCAATTTATGTTGGATCTTACAGAAATACTCGAATCACTTGATCTTGGAAAGATAAGCGTCCCAAAAGCTAAGAAGCTGCTTTCTCTCTACTCTGTAGAAAAAATTGAAGATTTTGCCAAAATGGATATGAGTAGAAAATTACGACGCGGAATACCTGAGGTTATTTTCGCTGAAAAAAAAGAATTTTTGGACCTTAAGAAGATAATTCTTGCAACAACATCAAAAGCTGACTCTGTTCTTGTCTCAAGAATCAATAAAAGTCACTACAAGAAAATATTGACTTTTTCTAAAAGGAACAAATTAAAAATACAGACAGGTAAAAATACCACAACTATACTTTTCTTCAAAAAATTGTCTTCCACGGGAGGAAAAGTAGGAATACTAACAGCCGGAACTTCTGATGTTGGTGTAGCAGAAGAAGCAAGACTGATGTGTGAATCTATGGGCTGTCAATGTATTTGTAGTTATGACGTTGGTATAGCTGGAATTCATAGATTGTTTCCTATAGTTAAAAAAATGATACGTGATGAGGTAGATGCAATTATTGTAGTTGCTGGAATGGAAGGGGCACTAGCATCAATAATCTCATCACTAGTGGATATACCAGTAATTGGAGTGCCATCATCAGTAGGATATGGTTATGGAGAAAAAGGAGTTGCAGCGTTGGCATCTATGTTGCAAAGTTGTACTTTGGGACTTTCTGTTGTGAATATTGATAATGGTATAGGTGCCGGAGCATTTGCAGCTAATGTCGCAAATAGAAGTGTACGAAAAAAATCAGGTCTTGATAATTCCAAGACTTCCTAATTCCGAACCTATTCCATATCCTATAAGGGCAATACCAGTACCTAGTCCTGCCATCTCTAATCCTCCTCGTAGCATACTGATGTTGGCAATTTTTGATTTGATTGCACCAATGATAAAAGATGCAGAAAGACTCACCCCAATTGCTACAAAGAGTGGAATATATCCACTTAGAAAGAAATAGGGAATAATCGGTAGAATTCCTCCTACAAGAAAAGCACCAAACATACGAAAAGCACTCTTTAGAGGACTTCCAACTATTTCTAAATTCAATTTGAGTTCTTCTGTAAGCATTGTATCTAACCAAACTTTCTTGTCTGATGTTATCATGTTTACAATTTTTTCTAAATCTTCACCCGTGAATCCTTTTGCCCTGTATACATCTTCTATCTCTCTTCTCTCTGCTTCTGGAACATTGTCCATCTCCCATTTCTCTCGTTCAATCTCAGAATCTAAAATCTGTCTTTGTGATTTTACAGCAAGGTAATTTTGAACAGCCATTGCTTTAGCACCTGTAAACATGGCAACCATGGCTGCGAGTATAATTATATTGGAAGACATTGCAGCTCCTCCAACTCCAGCTACAAGCCCTAGTGAAGTGTTTATACCGTCGCCAAAACCAAATACGAAATCTCTTATAGAACTACTCTCTTTTTGATGTGCTTCAACATGTCTTGGTTCTACTCCGCCCATTGTCTACAGTATGTAATACCTGTTTATATGTCAAAAGCAAAAATTTTCATAACATCACAAGGTAAACGATTTATATCATAGATATAACTCGAAGAAAGGCGAATGGCAGGAAAGAGGATAGTTCTAACTGCAGATCGTAGCCTCATGACTAATTATAGAGGTAATTTTCTGTATGGCTTTATTGCATGTGGTCCTTATGAAGTAGTTCCAGAATGGGTTTTTGATAAGGTATTCTGTCCACCAGTAGAAACTGATCAAGTGACTGGTGAAGCAAAGGTGGCTCAGGTTGGATTGAGAAGAGTTGAATCTGCATTGTTACAAGGTTACAAACGAGATGAGGTATTTATTGCAAATCCTGATTATTTAGAAAAATGTGTTGGGCCTGATACCAAAGTAGTAGGAATTAATGTAATGGATCCGCTTGGCATGGCTCCAGTTACCACTACAATGTCGCCAGAAAAACTCTCTTACATTGCAATGAAATTTAAGAGAATGTGTGCTCAGATAATCCAACTAAAAAAGAAGTATAACTTTCATGTCGTCGTTGGTGGTAATGGAGCATGGGAGCTTGCAAAAACTGATAGGATGAAAATTCATGGTATTGATACAGTTGTAGTAGGAGAAGCAGATGAATTGGCTTTAGATCTTTTCCATGATCTAGAAAAAGGTGATGCCCCAGAACTGATGCATTGTTTTGTTAAAAATATACAAAATATACCTATGATTCAGGGACCAACTGTTAACTCGTTAATTGAGGCAATGCGAGGATGTGGACGAGGTTGTGACTTTTGTGATGTTAATAAAAGATCGAAAAAAGATTTGCCTTTGGAAAGATTGCAACAAGAGGCAAAAATTAATCTAGATTATGGTTTTGATTCTATTTGGTTGCATTCTGATGAAATGCTTCTTTATGGTTGTGATAACAGGGAATTTCAACCAAACTATGATGCCATAATTGAATTATGGAAAGGTCTAAAGTCTTTGGGTGCCAGATTTGTTGGAACCACTCACATGACATTTTCTGCTGTATGTGCTGATCCTAAACTTCTACATGATATGTCTGAAGTAAATGGCATGAGTGATGAAAAATGGCTTGCCACTAATCTTGGAATTGAAACGGTGGCACCTAGGATGGTCAAGAAACACCTTGGAGTTAAGACAAAACCGTTTTCAACCGATGAATGGGGATGGGTTGTAAGAGAAGGTGCAAGGATATTAAATGAGAATCATTGGTTCCCAGCAGCTACTATTATAATTGGTTGGCCTGACGAGACACCAGATGAGACTCAATATACTATTGATTTGATTGAAGACTTTAGAAAAACAAGAATGCGTGGTCTGGTTGCACCATTACTGTATCAAGACTTTAGTGAAAAGAATTCAATGCATTTTGGTAACCTTAACGAAGCACAATTTACCCTATTCTGGAAATCTTGGGAACATAATCTCCGAGTCATCAATGATATTATTCCTATAATTATTAGGAATAAGACATTTGGTCCACCTATGAAACTTGCTATGTATGGTATGATAAAAGCCGGAACTTGGGCAATTATGAGATATCTACGTGGTTTGTCTAAAGATCTCTTCAATGGTAAACTTCCAGAAGATATAATGGAAAAATACGCAAGAAGTAGATCTGTAAATGCCCCTTCTTACACTAGGTAGATTTTTTCTCTAAGGTTCTAATTGCAGCATC
>JANXYF010000032.1 GCA_025350175.1 Nitrosopumilales archaeon
AACAGGCAGGCATTACAGATTATGAGGCAGAACTTGTTCCGGAAGAAAAAGTAATCGCAGTAAAAAAACTAAGACAGGAATATGAAAATGTAATAATGGTGGGAGACGGAATTAATGATGCTCCAGCTTTGGCAGCATCAACTGTTAGAATTGCAATGGGTGCAAAGGGAACTGCCATCTCTGCAGAAGCTGCAGATATAGTATTGTTAGAGGATAGCGTTTCAAAGGTTGTAGATACAATTGAGATTGGCAAAAGAACAATCTCTGTTGCAAAACAAAGCATCTTTGTTGGTCTGGGGGGCAGCTTTCTCTTTATGGGCATAGCAATGTTCGGACACCTCCCTCCAGCTATGGGAGCATTACTTCAAGAAGTTCTTGATGTTAGTGTTATACTAAATGCATTACGCGCAAGATAGTATTTTGTTGATAGACTAGTCATTGAAATTTTTTCATAAAAAAACAGGTCCATTCATTTCAGCCATGTTAGAAACATGACTGCCGCCGCGAATCCCATAACTACAACAGTAATCCAACCAACGATATTAGATATCTTTCCGTTGGTTCTACCCTCAAGTATTTTCTTATCATTGCCAATTTTTACAATTAGAACAAGAAGTGGAACAGCAATCACACCATTGATTACGGCTGCATATATCAGAGATTTTATCGGATCAACATTGGCAAAATTTATCCAGAGACCTATTACAGTTGATGCTGCTATAATCAAGTAAAATCCCTTGGCTTGTCGGAATTTTTTACTCAGGCCTTGCTTCCATCCAAATTGCTCCGATAAGGCATATGCCGACGAACCTGCAAGTACCGGTATTGCAAGCATCCCTACACCAATTACTCCTAAAGCAAAAATAATTTTTGCCAATTCTCCAGAATGAGGAAATGTTTTCACCAGAGGCTCAAGCGCCTTTGCTGCCTGATCTGCAGTAGTAATATCGGTTATGCCATGCACATGAAGTGTTCCCGCTGTTGTTACTATTATAAACCACATTACCATTTGGGAAAATGCCATTCCAATTACAACGTCTTTTCTCATCGTCTTGATTTCTTTATTTCGAATTTTTGGTGTACCCTCGCCGATATCTTTTATTTTATTTTTTGTAACGTCCTCCTCAGCTTCTTCAGATGTTTGCCAAAAAAACAGATATGGTGATATGGTAGTGCCAAATATTGCAACAAACAACATTGCAAAAGCTGGGGTAAACTCAAAATGAGGAATTATGCTTGCCACTAGAATTTCAGTCCAATTGCCTCCTACAATTATTGCAGTAACCATGTAAGCAAGCAAGCTCAGAGCCAGATACTTGAGTATAGTAACGTATTTCCTATAAGGTATGAAAATTTCTGCACAAATAACAAGGGCAGTGAAAAGTATAGTTACAGCAACTATCGGCAAATGTGGAAAAACAAGTTTTACTGATGCCGACATTGCACCAATATCGGCGCCAATGTTGATAGTATTTGCAATCAAAAGCAGACTGATGATTGGGTAGATTATTTTTTTTGAATATCTTTTTTTTATAATGCCTGACAAGCCACTTCCAGTAACAAGTCCAATGCGTGCACACATCTCCTGAATTACAACCATCATGGGAAACTGAAATAATGCCATCCACAGAGTGGTAAAACCAAATTGTGCACCGGCTTGGGAATAGGTCGCAATTCCAGAAGGATCATCATCTGCAGCTCCCGTTATCAATCCCGGTCCCAAGATCTTGAAAAATGATTTTATTTTCAATAATCTGGATTTTGACATCTATTGCATATTTGGTTTAATTGTTAATATTGTTTGAAAACAAATGGCGGAATTACTTGAGACTCGTTGGCCTAAATCCATAACTACTCATGATTTCTGCCACCTGGTAATCTTCAACTTGATCAAAAGATTGGTAAAACTCTCCAACTGCACCAAAGACTTCAGGACCATCCAATACAACAACTTCAGCCATTTTTGACAGTTTCTCAATTGTATCTCTTGGTCCTACAGGAATTGCCACTATAACTCGCTTGGGTCTCTGTTTTTTTATCCATTCTAATGCAACAAAGACTGTCGCACCAGTGGCAATACCGTCATCAACAAGAACAACGGTCTTGTTTTTTAGATCATAGTCAGTTCTTCCTCTAAATTTCACCAGTCGATGATTGATCTCTTCCATTTGCTCGGCAATTTTTTCATCAAGATAACTTTTTGGAATGCCTAATGTGTTTATCAGTTCAGAGTTTGGAAAAAAACTACCGTCATGTGCTACTGCCCCTATTGCAAGTTCTGGATTGTATGGCGCTCCTACTTTACGTGAAACTATAACATCAAGTGAGAGTCCCAAGATTTTTGCAATCACATCTCCTGTCACTACCCCCCCACGTGGAATTGCCAAAATTATTGGATTTTCTTTTTTTATCCATTCTAGTTTCTTTGCAAGTTTTTGTGCAGCATCTATTCTATCTTTGAATATCAATTAGCCTCTCCAAGATATTGTAAAAACCAGTTGCTTGCATATTGTGCCACTTGTTCTAGTTTTCCCGGTTCTTCAAAAAGATGTGTGGCTTC
>JANXYF010000068.1 GCA_025350175.1 Nitrosopumilales archaeon
ATAATGTATAGGACATATTCTACATTGGGGCTAAGAGATGATGCAGAATTTATGCTATGGTTTGCATCAGAGTCAATTGAAAAAATTCAGGAAGTCATATCAAAATTATATCTTACCGTCTTTGGAAAATATATTGTTCCAACACATGTTTATTTGTCAAACACACGACCGTCAATTTACACAAATAATCCTTCACCACGTGGTTGGCTTGGGGGTGAAGATCAGAAAAAATATGTCATCGTGTATCCTTTCATAAAAACGCGAGAGTGGTATCTTCTACCAGCTGAAAAACGAAAAGAGATGATGGCAGAACATATTCAAGTTGGACACAAATATCCTGAAGTGCAATTAAACACTACTTACTCATTTGGAATTCATGATGAGGATTTCATGCTTGCTTTTGAAACTGATACGCTACACAAATTCCAGGACTTGATAATGGATCTACGAGAGACTCGCGTCAGTGGATACGTTGCAGTGGATACCCCCATGCTCGTTTGTGTCAAAAAAGACATTGTTCCTCTGATTAGGAGTCTTGGGTGATGAAGGGACTAAAAGAATGGGCTACTGTTGTAACTGCACTTGAAAATGGAGATCAAACCGTTCTTTTACGAAAAGGTGGAATACTTGAAACTGCATCTGGTTTTAAAATTGAAGATAAAAAATTTGCGCTCTTTCCAACATATGAACACCAAGACAACGCTTCACTAAAATCACAATTTTATAGATATCTTGCAGATGTAAGGGAGCAAAAACCAAAAGAGGGATTTAACAGAATAACGTCATATGCCGAAGTACTTGCAGAGCATGATGTTTCTTTGATGCAAAAAATTGAGCAATTATCACAATTTCATATCTGGAGTGATTCGTATATGGCAGAGAGAATGAACTGGATGCCTCAGAAACCCATGATTGCTATTTTCTTAAAGGTATACACGATTCCTCCAATCGAGATTCCTATTCTTCCAGAATATCACGGATGCAAATCTTGGATAGAATTAAATGTCAATATTGAGGCTGGAAAAGCTGTTTTAAATGAGACAGATCTTCAACAAAAAATGTCTGAGTTTAGGAGGATTATGAATTGAAATATAGAAAACTAGGTAAAAGTGGAATTGAAGTATCTGAAATAGGATTTGGAGCCTGGACTCTAGGTCTTGATTGGTGGGGTAAAAAAATAGAAGACGATGAGGCCAAAAAAATGCTGAAACGGGCGTTTGATCTAGGCATTAATTATTTTGAAACTGGAGACATCTATGGAAGAGGAAAAAGTGAGAAGCTAATAGGCGAAGTATTTTCTGGAATGCGAAATGAAATAGTATTATCCACAAAATATGGTTATGATATTTATTCTACTGAACAGATAGGTCACAAGGAACTCCCACAAAAATTTACGACCGAATTTACAGATTTTGCTCTTAAGAAAAGTCTTGAAAGATTACAGACTGATCATGTTGACGTATATGGTTTACACAATCCAAAAATCCACACTATCAAAGACAAACAAATCTTTGAGTTTTTGGACAAAAAGATCAAGGATGGTGTAATCAAAAGTTACCAGATTGCATTAGGTCCTGCTATTGGATGGACACAAGAAGGCCTAGAATCTATGAAGATAACTAATGCTACTGCGGTACAGACTGTCTATAACATACTTGAACAAAATCCTGGAAACATACTGATTACAGAAGCGGAAAAACACAATGTAGGAATTCTAGTACGAGTGCCTGATGCATCTGGAATATTGACAGGGAAAGTAAATGCAGATACAAAAATTAGTGAAAAAGACCATCGTTCAGTACGAACTGGAGACTGGGTAAAAGAGGCACTAAAAAAAGTAGATCAACTGACACCAATCGCAAAAAGAAACGGATGGAACATAACCGAACTTGCAATTAAATTTATTCTCTCTCAAAAACCTGTCTCATCCGTACTTCCCACTGTAGTAAGTGAGGAAGAAATTGAGATGTTTTCTGCCATGTCTGATGGAAAATATCTTAGTAATGATGACAAAAATGAGGTGATTGGATTATTCAACCAATGGCCTTCATACGAATTGAAAGCATCAGCTCAAACTGCTTAAGATACTGTAATTGGATCTTCTACGTTGAATTCATGTTCAACAAAGTATTCTACTCTTGTTTTCTTGAATTCTCTTGAACTAAAAAGAATCTTGTAATCGTTAACATCTACCTGTTTCTGAATTTGTTTTGCCATCTCTTCTGCATCTGAAACTGATTTGCAATGTACCATGGAAAATACACTGTATGGCCAGTCTGGGTATGTTGGTCTTTGATAACAATGACTTATCTGCGGAAAGGCACCTAATTTCTCACCGACTTCTTCAATTCTTTCCTCTGGAACTTTCCATACTATCATACCATTTGCAGTAAAACCGACTTCCCTATGTCGTAAAATGGCTGCAAATCTTCGCATAACTCCTATCTCTTCATATTGTTTTACCTTTTCAAGAAGTTGTTCTTCAGTTATTCCAAGTTGTTGAGCAGATTTTAAAAATGGTCTTTCAACTATCTCTAGATCTTTTTGTAACTCACGGATGTAGTTTTTTTCTTCTTCAGTTGCAATAAATTTTGTTTCGGTAATTTTTTTCTTCTCTTCAGATGGTTTGACATCTGATTTTTTTTCGTCAACCATCTCAAGCTTTACTCCAATCTTAAACAGCTTTATTGTAGGAAGCAATCTTGTTTTTTTAATTCCAGGTAGCTTGGAGAATTTATCTATCTCTGTTTTTAGATCAGATCCTGGAGGAACTGCTAAAGTAAACCAAAGATTGTATTCATGATTTCTCTCATAATTGTGAGATACACCTGGATGTCTGTTTACTTGATTTGCAATATAATCTAATTTTTCTGGCTCAATTGCCATTGCAACCAATGCACTCTTGTAGCCTAATTTTCTTGTATCAAAAATTGCGCTAATCTGTCTGATTATTCCTGCCTCCTTGAGGACAGAAAGTCTTTGCATCATATCTTGGTCTGACAATCCAAACTTCTTTGCCATCTCAGAATATGGTTTTGGAATTAAAGGAAAAGTCCACTGGATCTCATTTAGAATCTCTTTATCCAGATTATCCATAACGAATGCAAAAGCTGGTCTTACAATTAAAAACGTTACCTAGATTCTCGTAGAATCTATAAATATCATCCAAAGTCAGCGTGATTGATTGATAGTTGATCTGAATCTTAGAGGGGATTTGGTAATTATAGTGGGTGGAGGAAATGAAGGCCTAAAAAAAGTAAATACACTTTTGACGCAAGATTGTAAGATTCTTCTTATCAGTGATTCAACTAATAGACAAATTCAAAACTATGTCAAGCAAAAGAAAATATCTTTTAAACAGATGAAACTTGCTAATGCAAACTTCCTAAAAACATACAAACCGTTTATGGTGTTAGCTACTACAAACAATAAAGAATTAAATCGTAAAATTGTAGAGCAAGCAAAGACCATGCATTGTTATGCATATGCTTCTGATGATCCAGAAGTAAGTGATTTTGCATTTGGTTCTGTAATTAACATTGCTGACACTGTGCAGATAGCAGTGTCAACAGGAGGTCGAAGTCCTGCCATGGCAAGAAAATTAAAAATACAGGCAGAGCAAGTCTTTAAAAAATTAATTAAAAAAGAGGATATTTACCATATACAACTACAGGATTTTGCCAGAAAAGCCGCTAAAGCCAAGATCGCAACCTTTCCTGAAAGAAGGAAGTTTCTCTATGGTGTTATGAATGACAATCATGTTAAACAATTAATACAAGACGGAAATCTAAAAAAGGCACAGAAGCGGGTTATGGAAATGCTAGGTGATCTAATCTGACAAGTGATGTAATCAACGCTAGAGTTACTTTTAGAAAATCTCCTATTCATATGCTTGAGAGATTTGCTTTTCGAGATGTTGATTCTGCATACGCATCATTTTTGAAACATTCTGGATTACAAGAATGTGTTATACTACAAACTTGCAATAGAGTTGAACTTTTTGGTTGTACAGATATTACTAATCTTGAAAAAATAAAAAAGACATGGGCATCTGTTGCAGGACTTGAAGAACATGCGTTTAAGGATAATCTTGAGATAAGCAAAGGAACTGATGCATACGCACATTTACTCAAGCTTACCTCTGGACTTGACTCTCTTGTAATAGGGGAAGAGCAGATACTTGGGCAAGTAAAAGACTCTATCAATACTGCCCGTGGACTCAAGGCATCTGGTGATAATCTCAATACTTTGTTTGACAAGGCAATTAGAATTGGTTCTAGAGTACGTCAATCAACTGGAATTAGCAAGGGTAGTATCTCTGTTGGATCAATGGCAGTAAATCTTGCAGAAGAAAATGTTGATGATCTAAAATCAAAGCATATTTTATTGATTGGAACAGGCGAAGCAGCAAGTTTAGTTGCAAAATCACTCAAAAAACGAGAAATTGATTTTCTTGTTACTAGTAGAACATTTGAGCGTTCAAAGGCTTTTGCCGAAACTGCTGGTGGAAAGCCAATGCCATTTGATGAAGCTACATCTAATTTCAAATCAATCGATGTGTTGTTTGTAGCTACTGTTGCACCATATTTTCTTGTTACATATGATAGAATAAGAGAAGCAATGGAGTCTCGTAAAGATGGAATGCTCATAATGGATCTTTCTAATCCAAGAACTGTGGATGATAAAGTTTCAACCATTGATAAAATCAAGGTAATGAACATGGACCAAATTGCAGAGATGGTAGACAAGAACATGCAGACTAGGATGGGAGTAGTGTCTTCAGCAGAACAAATTATTAATGAAGAGCTTCCTGTAGTAGAAGCAGCAATGAAAAGACTTGAGGTAGAACCAATCGTTACTAATGTATTCAAGGAGATAGATCAAGCACGAGTAAAAGAACTGAAGAAAGCTCTTCAGATGCTAGGTGAAAAAGATGAGCAAAAAATACGAATTATTGACCAACTTACTCAGGCAATAGTTGAAGATATCATGTCAATTCCCATGAATAATCTACGAAAGGCATCAGAACAAGGTGATTCTGAATTTCTTAAAAATGTCACAAAACTCTTTGATTATAAGACACGAGAGTAACAAATTATATTGCTAAAAAAAGGTATTTTGTATAATGTCTTTTCCTAATTTAAGACTGAGACGTCTAAGAAAAACTGGTAAAATTAGGGAACTTTTAGAAGAGGTAAGACTTTCTCCAAAGGATCTCATATGTCCAATTTTTGTCCAAGAGGATCTGAAATCAAAAATCCCTGGAAGTTCCATGCCGGGTATGGAGAGACTTGCATTATCGGATGTAACAAATGAAGTAAATTCAATTGCAGAATTGAAAATTCCAGCAGTAATGGTATTTGGAATACCAACTCAGAAAGATGAACACGGTACATCTGCTTTTGCTCAGAATGGAATTGTACAAACAACAATTTCTGAAATTAGAAAAAATCTTGGAAATAATATTGCAATTATGGCAGATGTTTGTCTTTGTCAGTATACTAGTTCTGGTCATTGTGGACTTGTAAAAGGAGACAAAATAGATAATGATTCTAGTCTTGAAACATTGGCAAAAATTGCAGTAAGTCAAGCTCAAGCCGGAGTAGATGTTGTATCACCATCAGCAATGATGGATGGACAAGTAAAAGCAATTAGACAAGGTCTTGATGATGCTGGTTTTCATGATGTTGCAATAATGTCCCACTCTGCAAAACATCGCTCTTCATTATATTCTCCCTTCAAAGATATGGCACATTCTGCTCCACAGTTTGGAGATAGAAAGACCTACCAATTACCATATACTAATCCAAAAGAAGCAATGCGTGAAGTTGAAACTGACATACAAGAGGGAGTAGATATTGTTATGATAAAACCGGCACTTGCATATCTTGACTTGATTTCTATGACGAGAGCAAAATTCAACATACCTATAGCGGCATACAGCGTCTCAGGAGAATATGCCCTAGTCAAGGCAGCTGCTATGGCGGGGTATATTGATGAAACAGAGGTAACACTTGAAATTCTTACTGCAATCAAGCGTGCTGGTGCAGATATGATAGTAACATATTTCTCAAAGGGTGCAGCAAAAGCACTCAACGAGAGATGAGAGAAGACCAGTCATTTGAGATAACACGAGCTTATGATCTATTGCCACATGTAGTTGGTGCAAGCTGGGCATCAATTTGGTTTAGAATGAATAGGAAAAGTAGACCTACAAAAGAAGAATTTAGAGAAAAAGTGGCTGAATATTTCAAGATGCTAGCTCCACTGACAAATGCATTTCCAGAAGAAGAAAATTTCAAAGAAATCATTGCATATGTCAAAGAAAAACACGAAGATGAAATTCGAAGAATTCTAACTGGTAATAACCCTGAAATTGAACTGAGATACAAAAGATATGTAGACTATGGCTAGATTTCTTTTTTTAATTCATCAAGAAATTTTTTCATTATTGTAATTCTTTTTCTTGCTAGCATTTTTCCAGTCTTTGTGTTCATTGTTTTTTCTAAAAGCAAAAGTTTCTTGTAAAAGTGATCTAATGTCCAACTCTTGTCATCTGGAGAACGTTTCTTACAAAATGGATCATCTTTATTATAAAATGGTCTATTCTCAACACCGCCTACTGCAAATGTTCTTGCAATACCGATTGATCCTAGTGCATCTAATCTGTCTGCATCTTGCAATATTTTGCCTTCTAATGTTTGAGGAACGACTCTTCTTGAAAAACTATGATCTCTGATTGCATCAGAGATAATTTTGATTTCATCTTGGGTGAAATCATATTTTTTTAAAATCTTTTTTGATTCTTCTGCACTCTCTAGCGAAGAATTTTTTGAACGAGGATCAGATTTTGAATAAGCGATTATGTCATGCAATAGCACTGCCGCAGTAATCATTTTCATGTTTCCTTTTTCGTCTCTTGCAATTATTTTTGCATTCTTGAATACTCTCATTATATGTTCAAAATCATGTGCGGCGTCATTTTCTAGCCTATTTTTAACATATTCTCTTAATTTTTCTAATTTCAATTTGGTCTTTGGAATTTGTTCCATTTTTATAAATTGGAGTTTTGGAAATAACTGTCTAGTTAGTACCTAGAAGAAATTCAAGAAATATCGTATAATGTAAGAAATATTTCATATAACTAGATCCTAGATATTTGTTATATGAAAAAATGGAGCAATAATCCAATATACTTATTAGTTAAATTCACATAACATGCCCATGAGCACCAAAGCGTGGAAGTGTTATAGATGCAACCTGACTTTTACTGATGAATCCCACGCTACTTTACATGAGGATATCTCAAAACATAATGTAACTGAGATTCAGATGGTTAAAGTATAGAAACTTAAATGAAATAATATTCTTGGAGATAACTGGATAGATAAATGTCATACTCAAATATTGCCAAGATGAATTTTGAAGTATCAGAAGAGCAAAAAGTTTTTCTTGATAAAATAGATAGAGTTTGTAAATCGATTAGAGATCATGAAACAAAATGCTATCTAGCTGAAAAATCAAATGATAGGGTAATTCCTGAATTTGGAGAAATAGGAATGCTTGGATGTCCAATATCTAAAAAATATGGAGGTCTTGGATATGATATTTTGACATACTTGTTTGCAATAGAAAGAATAGGCCAAGAAGGAAATTCACTCCGTACATTTTTCTCCGCACATATATCAATTGGTCAAATGGTGATACAAAACTGGGGAAACGAGGAACAAAAGAAAAAGTATCTTCCAAATACAACTAGTGGTAATAGCATAATGGGTTTTGCATTAACAGAACCAGATGCAGGAAGTGATCCGGGAATGAGTTCAACAAAATTTGAGGAACGTGGAGATAACTATGTTCTAAATGGTGTAAAACATTGGGTAGGAAATGGAACATTTGCCAAAGTCATTACAACATATGCACGAGGACCTGATGGAAATATTTCTGCATTTATTGTAGATACAAACTCAAAAGGATTTCTTGCAGAAGAGATGCATAACAAGATGGGATTACTTACAGTAAAAAATGCCAAGATTACTTTTGAAAATTGTCTAGTTCCAAAACAAAATCTTCTTGGAAAAATAGGAAATGGTCTTAGTGTTGCATTTAGTGCGCTAATTGATGGACGATTAAGTGTGGCTGCAGGTGCTGTGGGAGTAATGAAGGACTGCCTTGATGAGTCTATACAATACTCGCAAAAAAGAGAACAGCATGGTTCTGTTCTTGCAAAAAAACAACTAATCCAAGAACATCTTGCTACCATGATTGTAAACATGGAAAGTTCTAGGTGGCTAGTATGTAGAGCGGGAGCTGCAAGGCAAAAACTTCATGATTATGTAGAAAACCTCAAGGAAAATGATGCAAATTGGCTATCATTACTTGACAGGGAAAACAAGGAATACTCTTCATTAAGAAATAAGGCTGATAGGCTTGCCGCTATTGCCAAGTTGCATGCAACAAATGCTGCTTTTGATTGTGCAAATAGGGCAATTCAGGTCTTTGGCTCTTACGGGTATCAGAAAACAAGTAGGGTGGCAAGACACTTTCTTGATTCTAGGGCAATTGTAATCTATGAAGGTGCAAACGAAGTGCTAAAACTCAAAATAGCATCACTTGAGATGGGTAACAAGTATGATGCATACTAGTTTTTCATCAAGACTTTGTGCATTATCTCTAGACCTTCATGTATCTGATCTTTGTTAATTATCAATGGTGGTATGATTCTCATTGATTTTTGACCCGCTCCAAGAGTCAGCAAACCATGTTTGAATAACTCTGTAAGTTTTTTGTCACGGCGTAATGTTGTATCAAATTCAACACCTACCATCAGACCTAATCCTCTGACATCTATAATTCCTTTTTTCCCAACAATTTCTGTCAAACCTTTTTTGAGTATACTGCCCATCTTTGTTGCATTGTCTAATAATTTATCTCGTTTTATTACTTCAATGACTCGTGCACCAACTGCCATGTCAATTCTGTTTCCTCCTCCCCACGTACTTGATAATACTGATCTTTGTCCAGGATCGAATTTTTTGTCATATGCTGTAGCTCCTATCTGTAATGCCTTTGCAGTGCTCATGATATCTGGCTTTATTCCGTAATGCTCAAAGGCCCACCACTTGCCAGTGTGCCCTATTCCAGATTGAACTTCATCAAGAATTAATGGGATTCCATACTTTGTTGCAAATTTTCTTAAATTTGAAATAAATTTTTTACTTGCAACATTGTATCCTCCTTCTCCTTGTATTATTTCAGTGAGAATGAATGCAATTTTATTCTCTTTTAATAGATTCTCTGCCGCATCAATTTCTGGATCGTCATCTTTTATACAAAACTTGATTCTTTTAGATGAAAATTCTGGGAAATTGTACTTCTGTACGGGTCTACTATATGTAAAACTAAGAGCGCCCAAAGTTCTTCCATGGAATGCACCAGTACATGAAATTCCGGGAAGTGGACCACTCTTTCTATATGCAATCTTTATTGCATTCTCAATAGCTTCTGCACCGCTATTTATGAAAAATGTCTTAAAACCTGTAGGTAATATAGTTGAAATATTTTCTGCAAGATCTGCATGTTCTTGACAATAGAAATCCTGACCTGCTATCTTGTATGTACCGTTTGATGAATATGCTCCAAGTATTTCTATAATGTCTGGATGCGAATATCCTAAAGGACAAGCTCCTATGTTGGATGTAAAATCAAGATACTTGTTACCATCTATATCTTCGATGATGCAGTTGTGTCCGTGTGAAACTACCAACGAATACATGAATGTCGAATCATAAGCGTACTTTTTCATGGTATCAATAACACGCAAGGCTTTTGGACCTGGTATCTTGTCCTTTGTTGCTATCTTCTCCATGATGTCATATGGAAAAATTTTCTAATAAACACTGGCATGGATAATTATGGGTGAAAATCACAGAGGATATGATGAACTAAATCGTAAACAAAGACAGAGAAGAGAGAAAAAGAAAAGAAAAATGCAGAGAGTGGGATTTGAACCCACGAACCCCTAAGGGAAGGGATATCTTATAGAAGATCTTGAGTCCCTCTCGGTTGACCGGGCTTCGGTACCTCTGCAACGAGAGATCACTCTACTGAATATATAACTGAAACCGTACTTGTATTGATTTTTGAATGCTTTTACTGCTCGCTTATAATTTTCTCTGACATGGCAGGCATGGTATAGAAAAATTCATCTTCAAAACCAAAATCCTGTTTTCCAGTCTTTCTTAATGCTTCAAAATATCTCATACAGTTCGTGTAAAACTCACTTGATGTGGATTGACTGCCTGTCTGCATGTATGTGGATTACAAAAATCAGGTTTGTATACCACTGTAAGAAATTTTAGACTAATAATATAATAAATTCTTTATTCTGTTGTTTCTTGAATTCCAAGCCACGCATAGCCTTTTTGTTCCAACTCATCAGCAAGCTCCTTTGGGCCTTCTTTTATCATTTTTCCTTGGGCCATAACATGGACAAAGTCAAGTTTGTCTAGGAATTTTAGAATTCTTGCATAATGGGTGATAATAATCACTGTGGCATCTTTTCTTGAGACTGCACTAATTGCCTTTGCCACTGCTTGTACTGCATCAATATCTAAACCTGAATCTGGCTCGTCAAGAATTGATATTCTTGGCTGTAATACTGCCATTTGTAAAACTTCTGATCTTTTTTTCTCTCCGCCTGAAAATCCTTCGTTAAGATATCTTGATAGGAAATCATGTTTTAGTCCTACTTCGTCAAGATTTTTCTTTAGATAATTTTGAAATTCTCTAACTGTAAGAAAGACTTCTCTTTTTTCATCTGCAAGTGACTTGCTTAATGCATTGTACGCAGTTCTTAGAAAATGTGAGTAACCTACACCAGAAACTTCCGTTGGATATTGAAATGCTAAAAACAAACCTTTCTTTGCTCTTTCATCAGGGGAAAGACCAAGTATGCTCTCTCCATCTAGTAAAATATCTCCTTTTGTAACTTCATACTTTGGATGACCTAAAATTGTATATGACAAAGTACTCTTGCCAGATCCGTTTGGACCCATAATTGCATGAACTTCGCCTGGACCTGTTTTGAGATTTACTCCTTTGAGAATTTCTTTACCGTCTCTTTGTACGTGAAGGTCTCTAATCTCAAGTGTTGCCATTGTGTTTAGAAGATGATTTTGG
>JANXYF010000084.1 GCA_025350175.1 Nitrosopumilales archaeon
ATTCTACTTTTGGAAACGACTTTAAACTAAATGTAAGAAATGATAAGGATAGTCAAAAAGTAACTTGCACATTTGGATCTAAAATGCTGGATTGTAACGAGTACGCGGGTGTGACCATACTTGAAATTAGTATTGATGCAAGTAAGAGATTGAAAATATTATTGGACATGAACAAATTTCATCAGTAATTGCATGATATCTGGCTATTGTATGATGCTCTTCTTGTCTATGATTCTATATGTTTGAAAGATCTCCTACCCAGTGCCTATTATGTGATGAAATGACCTTACATTGCCACTTAAATTCCAGAACGAGTTTTGGTTTGATAAAAGGAATTTGTTGTAGTATTTAGTTCTAGTTGGCTATCTGTTAACCTCTTTGATAGTTTATCTATCTGTCTTATGTGGTAATCACATGAAAGCGAAATTTAAGACTACATGCTCTGAATGTAATGCTCCTATAAAATCTGGTGAAGAGATTGCAAAAAATCCTGCAGGTAAATGGGTTCATAAATACTGCACGCCAGGTTCTGAAGACTTACCATAGCCTACTGCTAAATCGCTTTTTATGTTCAAACATGCCCTAACACATCTTCACATCATTAGATATGTACTCATTATTTTGCCTTGATCTCTTCTGCGATTCTATGAGAATTTTCCTGGGGATCAAGTGTTGTATCTATAATGACGTGCTCAACTTTTACAGGTTCATAGATTTTTTTCATTTTCTGATATACTTCTATAGTTGCATCTGAATAGTCGTCTTTACGAGATTTTAGACGTGAGAGAACAACCTCTTCTGGACAAAAACATTCTATGATCTGAAATTGTCTGTCACTGAGTTGTAGTTTCTCTTTTATTTCCATTCTAGAGTCTTCTCTATTAAAAGTGGCATCAAGTATACAATTACATCTTACCTCATTAAGATATTTTGCCAAGATGATCATGATGTCGTAGACTAACTTCCGCTCAAATGGCGAATATGTAGGATTGGGAAATAACTCCTTTCGAATTTTATCTGAAGATAAGATGATGGCATTAATCATGGGGGCTAAATTTTTTGCTAGAGTACTTTTTCCAACTCCTGGCAAACCACATATTATTACTATCAATTATGATTATCGTGTCTTTAATTTGTTCATTGTTATTTATCTGATACTTTCATGAAAATCTGAACAATTGTGTGATATAATAAAAAATTAAAAAAATTTGTTTAACCCAAAGCTCTTGAATGCTTGTGGGTGTGAGGTCTCTCTCCAGGGAATTTTCTTCTCATGTGACCAGATGGTCTTGAATAAAGTAATTCCAAAAACCATGCTTCATGTTCTATTTCTTCTCTGAGGACATCTTTTGCAACATCGTATGTAGCTGGATCTTTTCCATGTGTCATAAGACACACTTTATTCCAATTTACAATGGCTCCTTGTTCAGCCTTTAGACATTTTTCTAAAATTGCCTTTGTATCAATTGGATTTGTTGGAAGTTGAAGAAATTCACAGCCTGACATCTTGATAAAATCTTGAGCGTCTATTGGTAATTTTCCACCAAGCTCATAGATTCTAGACAGACAAGACTCAAAATGGCTCAGGTCTTCCATTCTTGCATCCTCGATTACTCCTTTGAGTGCTTCTCCTTCCATTCCTACACAATGTGCTCTTAGATTCGTAAAGTAATAGTAAGCTGTAAACTCTACTGATGCATTGTAGATTAGAGCCTTTAACAGCTCTTTTACATTAACACCGTTTTGTTCCAGAACTTTTACTCCTATCACATCAGGTTCTTTAGTCATAATGCGTACAAGTTTGCTAAAGATATAAGCAAATCGCTAGTTTTTGAATGAAGATTTATAATGATTAGTATACTAATGATTAGTACTCTAAGTATGACAAAATATGATTTCGAAAATAGTGTGGGGTTTATTGTAAATAATACTGCAAAATTATTTCAGAGATCCCTTGATATTGAGCTTAGAAGAAATGCTGGGGTTACTCTTAGTCAATGGCGTGTAGTTGGGGCTCTTGTATTACAACCTGGTCTAACGCAAAAAGAGATTGCTGACAAGATGGGAATTGAAGGTGCAACATTAGTTCCGGTGATTGATAAAATGGAAAAGGATGGACTATTAAAAAGAAAACCAGATCTAACTGATAGGCGAGCAAATAGAATCTATCTTACATCAAAAGCTGATTCACTATGGGCTTCCATGACTGAATGTGCTCTAAAAATAAGAAGATCTTCTACTAAAAATATTTCAGATGATGATATCAAGTTAACTCTTGATACCCTTCGAAAAATATCAAAAAATTTAGCAACATCATTTGAGTTGGAAAAATCAGTTTCATTTGTAAAAGGAAACAAAAGGATCACGAACTAAATGACAATGTCAAAATCAAATAATGGAGATATTCCAGAAAAAATTTCTGCCTCTGCCTGGAAGACTCTGGCAATTCTAAGTTTGATTGCCACCATGGTGATGTATGCTGAAACCATGTTGATTCCAGCAATTCCAGATTTAATCAAAGATTTTCATATATCTTACGGTATGTCATCATGGATTCTTACCACTTATCTAATAGCTGGAGCAATCATGACTCCTATCACTGGTAAACTTTCTGATATCTATGGAAGAAAAAAAGTTCTTTTGATAATAATGGCAATATACGTACTCGGAGTATCATTAGGAGGATTTGTCACAAATATCTATGAAATGCTTCTAGTACGTATCATCCAGGGCATAGGTATGTCCATGTTCCCTATTGCATTTGGTATAATTAGAGAACTATTTCCACGAAACAAAATAGCTATTGGCCAAGGTATAATCACCTCAATGTTTGCCACAGGAGCCGTGATTGGTCTAGTTTCTGGTGGCCATCTAATACAAAATTATGGCTGGCAATCGACTTTTTACTCTATAATTCCTATATCGATTGCATTACTTGTAATTATTGCACGTTTCATACATGTAAAAGAGTCTCATTTACAAACTGATGGAAAAATTGGTGCGGGTGATAATAATTCTAGAAATAAAATAGATATTCAAGGAGCAATTACCTTGACCATTTCTATTAGTGCATTTTTGATGGCATTGACCATGGTCGAAAATGGTGATGATTCTAATTCATTTGCTATGGTAGGTCTTGTTGCTATTGGAATTATTTACCTGATATTGTTTGCAATTATTGAAAAAAGATCTAGCTCGCCACTTGTTAGTATGAAAATATTGGCAAACAAAACAATTCTGCCTGCAAACATAATGATAATGATTGTAGGTATGTCCATGTTCATGGTATTTCAGACAATCCCTGTACTTGTTAGAAGTCCATCCCCACTAGGATTTGGTGAAGATCCGCTAATGACTAGTAATGTGCAACTTCCATTTGCAATTGTTTTATTGATCTTTGGACCGACATCTGGTTTCATTGTATCTAAACTTGGTTCAACAAAACCCATCATTTTGGGAACTATTATAAGTGCAATTGGATTTGTAAGTCTTTACACTTACCATTCTTCAGAATTTCTAGTTTCAGTAAATCTCATAATATTATCCACAGGTCTTTCATTGACAAATGTTGGAGCAATGAATGTGATTATGCTGACTTCTCCTAGAAAAGATATTGGAGTATCACTTGGAATGAGTACGCTTATTCGAATTATTGGAGCATCTGTTGGTCCTGCCATGGCTGGAATGTATATGCAAACACACAAGACCGCAATAACAGGAATTATTGGCACCTTTCCTACAGCTGAATCATATGATCTCATATTTTTTACTGCGGCAATAATTTCATGTGTCTCAATAGGTCTTGCATTTGCTCTTCGAAGACAACTTGTTAAATTTCCTATTCCTGAAAATTAATCTAACATTTGCTGTGTGTAGTATCTAGTAATGAAATACTGTGTCGCCTATGGTCTTCTTCCAGTCTGCCCGAATTCCTGGTCTTCCCTTGAGTTTTTCAACGTAATTGAAGGCTGATAATCCCGCATTGGCACCACCAGAACATGCTGCCACAATTTGCTTGTAAGGAATACTTGATGCATCACCTGCCGCAAATATGGCTGGATGGGAAGTCTTTCCATCACTTGAAACTTCGATTTCACTTTTGGTATTAATTTTTACTAGATGTTTTATAAAATCAAGATTTATCTTTGAACCCATCTCGATAAAAAGTCCGTCAATGTTGACAACCTTTTCAACTCCAGAATTGTCTACGATTGTAATTGACTGAAGATTGTTTCCACCAGTTATTGCTTTGACAGAGGATTGCGGAACAAGCTCTATGTTTTCTTTCTTTTCAATTGCCGCAATCATTTCTTTATCTCCTCCGAGTGCACCTCCTTTGTAAATCATGTATATTTTTGATGCCATTCTTGAAAGTAAAATGCCTGATTCTAAAAGATAAGCTCCCACCCCAATCACTGCAGTTGTTTTACCTTGATAAAATGGCGCATCGCATTTTGTACAATAGTGTATCCCCTTATTCATAAATGTGGATTCATTTTCAATACCTAGATTATTTGGAACTTTTCCTGGTGCCACAACTATTGATTTTGCTGTGTATTCAGAACGAGTTGTTTTGATTTTAATTCCTGTTTCTATCTCATCTACTCTTTCAACTGTATCGTAAATCATCTCGCCTCCAAACATTAGGAATTGATTCTCAAGGGTTTTTGCAAGTAATGGTCCACTTGACATTATGGTTCCTGGATAATTTTCAAGTTTAGGAATTAGATTTAGCTGCCCTCCCAAATCCTTTGAGATTAAAAGAACAGAAACCTTCTGTCTTGCTATGAATATTCCTGCAGATAATCCAGCAGGTCCCCCTCCAACTATGATGATTTCATATTCTTGAGACAATTTAGTTTACGGAAATAAGTGAGGTGATGTTGTTTATTCCGTCAATTTTATGTAAATCTACATCAATTGCAGCCTTGATATCTTGCATATTGTCTGACTGTATGATTATCAAAATATCATAAATTCCATAAACTGTCTTTACTTCTTTTACTATTGGGATTTTTTTTGCGGTTGCGATTATGTTTTGTTGTTGTTTATAATCGACATTTAATAAGACAAAAGCCTCATTCACGAGTCAGTATATAGTTCATATCTTAAAAGGATGTCTAATGTCAATACTTTTCTAAAACTATGTTTCACTTGAGATATTTTTTTCATTAATTTTATTCTTTAGTACCTCGATCTCTTTTTTTGCCGTTTCGTATTCCTCTTTTGTTCTTGCAAGAGCCACTTTTATTATCTCTAATTCTTTTCTGGTATCTTCGTATTTTGCATTAATTGATGCAGCAACAGCTCCTGCAGCCTCGACAATTTTCCTTGTATTGTCACCTCTTCCTACTGTGGCAAGCTCTGTTTCTATGAATTCTAACTCTTTCTTTGATAGTATGATCTCCTTTTTCTTCATTTCACTGGAAGATGAAATTTTCTCATATTCTTCTCTTGTAGATATTACCTTGGATCTCAATTCTTCCAACTCTGAAGCAACAGACTCTTTTTCAGAATTTATTTTTGATAATTCATACTGTGCTTCACTAATTTGCCGCTTTATTCGTTCTACGTCATTTTGTACATATTGTGATTTTGTTAATTCTAATTCTTCTTTTGAAACTTTTATTTGGTTTGATATTGAATCTCGTTCTGTTTTTATTGAATGAATTTCATTTCTTGCATCTTCTACTTCCTCTCTTGCTGTCTTAAGTTCTAGAGTAACAGCGTCAAGTTCAGTCTTTGCTTTTTCTAATTCCTGAGAATAGGCTCCTAACATTACTGCTGCATCTTGAATATCTTTTTTTAGATCAATAATTTCTTCCTGTGAAGTCTCATCTTCAACAGGCTTCTCTTTCTTCTTATCCAAACTGTACTGAAATTTCTCTGAATCCTTTTTTGTACGTCCAAAAAGTCTCATCTAAAGAACATTGGTTTAAGGTAAGAAAAGTATTGCTTTTGGGCCGTGCTTGGAATTATTTTCTTTTTTTAAAAAAAGCAATGTAAAAGCCAATTCCGCCAAGCACAAAGCCTAGAACTATGATTGCCAAACCTCCTATGAGATCTTGCTTGTAGTATCTTGGGGCAAAGAAGAAAATCAAAATTCCTATTGCAATTAGTATTACTCCTGAACCCTTGGGTCTGTTGTGTTCGCTATGTGCCATGTCTTACAAATACTCGGAAATTGCAGTGGCAACTTTCTTTCTTCCAATGTCTATGATTAAAGGTCCGATTTTTGGACCTCTATCTGATGCTAGTATTATTTGATATAATGTCCGAAACATGTCCTTTGGTTGCATGCCTTTATCCTTTGCAATTTGATATATTGTATTTTGAAGATCTACTGGCTCTTCTTCAGCTGATAAGATACTAACCAAATGGATTAATGCATTTTTTGAAATGTTATCTAACTGAATCTCAATTTTTGTTGGATTGTCATAATCATCAGCATAATTTCCAGCAAGTGTAATTAATTCGTCTATTTCTTGACTTGATTCTTTTATTGTTCCATATTCCATTAGTTTTTTTGTAACAAGAGGTATCCTATTTTCTCTAAATATTCTGCAGAGTTGAATTAATAATCTGTAATTCACATATGGCTTTTGAGTCTTTGAAGGATTTAGTAAATTTACATATTCGTATAACCCCTTGGATCTTATCACTTTGGTTTCATTGTCTAGCTTTGTTTTTCCAAAGTAGATATTTTCAAGTTCATTGTATTCATCCATTAGTGCAGGTATGTCATCAATACCTACTTCACGTGCTCCAGTAATTCTCTTGTAAAGTAATAATAGAATTGTTTTTGGTGTACCATATCTAAGCCAAGCCTGTGAAGTAAGTACATTTCCAAGCGATTTTGATATCTTTTTTCCTCCCTTGTCAAGAAACATTTCATATTTTACATGAGTTGGAGGTGGGAAATTCAGAATCTCTTCTGATACCCAATCGTTTACCTTGACTGAATCCATGATATCTTTACCGTATGCCTCAAATCTGATATCAAATGCCTGCCACCTTGCAGCAAATTCTACCTTCCAAGGAAGTTTCCCTAGATCTTTTGTAATATCTGCAATTCCATCATGGCCGCATCCTTGTAATGGTCTTGAACCAATTGTCGTATCTGCACATTTGTATTTGATCTTCTTTTCATCAGGCAAATACTCGTATGCCCTTGCAGTATACAGCCTACCGCAATTTGTACATACTGGAAAGTATGGTAATGTTTCTTGGTATTTTTCCTGACCTACCAACTCAGCTATCTTTTCACCAATTTTTTTACTGTTTGTCAATATTGTGTGAATTTGATCTTTGAGCAATCCATTTCTGTATGTATCAACTCCTCGTTGAAACTTGTATTGTATTCCAAGTTTGTCCAGACCGTCAAGAAGTAGGCTACTCATATGTAGACCGTACGAATCATGACATCCAAATGGATCCGGAATAAAAGAGACAGGTTTTCCAATATGTTCTTTTAGAGATTCTGGCAAGCCTTCTGGGATTTTTCGTAATCCATCTAAATCATCAGAATATGCAATTAATTCAGACTTGTATCCAAAATTTTCAAGAGCAAGTTTTACTCCGTATGCTCTAACTGCATCTCCTAAACTTCCAATGTGAGGAATTCCAGATGCTCCAAGACCGCTCTCTACTCTGATTAGGTCTGTCTTTCTTCCAAGTGCCTTTTCTCTTTGTATCAAGTCATCTGCAAGTTTGTCTATCCAAGTTCCTCTGCCGATTACTTGTTGCTCTTCTTCCATTATTTCAAATCCTTTGACATGTATGGACCAAGAGGGGCATAACCAAGTTTTCGATAATATTCTCTTGTTCCTACGGCACTTATTACTAGCAATCTATTTGAGTCAAATTCTTCCTTGGAAATCTTTTCTGCCTCACTGATCAAGTTCTTTCCCAATCCTAAATGCTGTATTCCATCATGGTTCCTTTCTCCCAATTTTAATGACTTGCCATATACATGAATTTCTCTTACTATACACGTATTTCTTGCAACTTCGCTTCTATGTGCCATATCACTTGATTTTCTTAATCTTAAAAATCCAAATATTTTGTCCTTGGAATCATCATATGACAAGAAAACTTCGTGTCCATGTGAAGAATCGTAATTCTCTCTGTGCAGTTTTATGTCATCTATATTTATCATGTTTTCAGATAATCCTGCTTCTCTACATCTGATACATTTGCAAGAGATGTTTTGTTTTTTTAGATTCTGCTGTACAATTTGACGCAAGTTTCCAAGTTTAGGTCCTGCAACTATTTGATCTGATGATATCTCTCTTTGAACTCTCATTATTCTTGCCCATCTTGGAACGATTTTTTTAATCTCTGTTAGGACTTTTATCATTTCATCATCTGAATATGGCATAAATTTTCCTTCCTTGTACATATCATAGAGTGGAGTATTTTCAAGTATCAAAGTAGGATATATTTTTAGCATATCTGGTCTTAATTCGGAATCTGAAAATAATTTCTTGAAATCTGAAATGTCATCTTCCGGAGTCATTGAAGGAAGCCCCGGCATCATGTGAGCTACAATCTTGTAGCCTGCATCTTTTGATATCTGAAATGATTCTATTACATCCTTGTATGTGTGTCCTCTGTTTACAATTTCGTATACTTTTTCATGAAGACTCTGTACTCCTATCTCAACTCTTGTTACACCGTATTCTAACATCCAGTCTACGTGCTCTTTCTTACAATAATCTGGTTTGGTCTCAATTGTAAATCCCACATTTCTAAAATTTGCTTTCTCATTATTTTTCTGGGCTGATTCTAAATCTGGCGAATCAAATCCGTTTAAAGCATCAAAACATGATTTGATAAAATTGGTCTGATAACTGTGTGGCATGAAAAGAAATGTTCCTCCCACTATCACTAGTTCTAGTTTTGTACTGTCATGACCATATGCTATGAGATGTTCAAGTTTGTCTAAAATTTGTTTTTTCGGATCATAACTATTTGCTATAGCATTTTGTGTTGAGGGTTCTCGTCCTGTGTAACTATTTGGAGTGTTAAACTCTATGCCTCCAGGACAGTAAGTGCATCTTCCATGCGGGCATGCATATGGCTTTGGCATCAATGCAATTACGGCAACACCTGATGCTGTCTTGACGGGCTTTCTTACTAGGGCTTTTTGAAGTCGTACATAGTCTGTCCCTGTCACATGTGCCAGTATCTCATAATTTCTTGGAATTCTCTCTAGAGCGTATTTTATACAAATTCTTTTGACTTCTCTTTTTGTATCCTTGTCTGTAGGATTGAAAATGGAAAGGAGGTTATCAGATATCTCTTTACATGCATCCTCAAACGTCACACCTGCTTTTTGCATGACTTGTTAGAATGAATTTGGGTATTAAATCCTAATCTATAATCCTTGGGGTAAAATTTCCGATTTTCGGATATAACTATGCTATTCTTATCTTGTCTATGTGAACGCCATTTTTCTCAATTATCTTACCAATTTGCCTATTGTGGAATCCATGTTTTTTGAAGATTTGACCTATTCTGACTTCTTCTTCTTTTGGTGCAATTATGCAAAATCCAATTCCCATGTTGAATGTCTTGTACATCTCTTTTTTTGCAACACCTTGGTTCTCAATTATCTGAAATATTTCAGGGGGCTCAGGCAGGTTATCTAGCATAAATCCTGTCTTTTTTAGTCTCAAAAGCTTGGTAAATGAACCGCCTGTTATGTGTGCCAATCCATGGATGTTACATTCTTTGATGGCCTGTAGCACTGGTTTGACATAGATCTTGGTAGGTTCAAGAAGTGCATCCCCAAGAACTCCAAGACCCTTTATCTTTTCTCGCATAGAATATTTTGAGAGAACCTTTCTTGCAAGTGAATATCCGTTTGAGTGTAGCCCACTACTATTTATTCCGATAATGATATCTCCTTTTTTTATTTTGTTACCAAGAATCATGTCTCGTTTGTTAAGAATTCCTACAACCATTCCTGCTAGATCAAAAGAAAAATTCTTTCCTGATATCAAATCAGGTAATATTGCAGTCTCACCACCCACTATGGGAACCTGAGCTTCTTTTGCACCTTTTACAAGTCCTCTGACTATTTGCTTGAATATTTCTTGATCATTTCTATTAGCTGCAATGTAATCAACAAAAGATACGGGAACTGCACCAGTACATATTATATCATTTACATTCATTGCAACACAATCTATTCCAACAGTATCATATTTTTTCATAGATTGCGCAATCATGACTTTGGTTCCGACACCATCTGTATGAGTTGCCAATAATGTACCGCCTGATATCTCTACAATTCCTGCATAATGTCCAAATCCTGATAGCATCTTTACCTTTTTTTGTAACTTGTGAGTAGACGCAATGAGTTTTCCTATGCTCATCTGACTCTGCTTTATCTTGTTGATATCAATACCTGCATCTTTGTAAGTAATTCCCAATGAATCTGCTCTATGTGATTGGAATAAAAGAATTATGTAATTGTATTCTTGATGCTTTTTCGCATGAATAGATCCAACATTGTTCTTCCCTTGTCAGTTATGGAATATACCATGTTTGACCCACTGGGTTCCTTGCTGACAAAATTGTATGATACGCACAGATGAAGGTAATTTAGAAATGATCTCTTCATTCTGATATTTGACTTTACATATAGATCAGAGAAAGTCATGGGATTGCATCTTAGTTGATACAACAATTTTAGGATGGAAATGGTACTAAAATCTCTAGTTCGTGCTTTTACCGCATCTAATACTTGTTCATCTCTTTTTATGATGAAATCCGAAAAGTGGTCTGCCACTTCAACTGATATGTATGTCATTCTAGTCTTCATGTTACGGTATTGGTACCGTACTATACCTTATTAATTCTAGCTGGGTGAATTTTTTAAGCTTAACAATAGCTTTTTTGGACAATTTCAATCTGTTTTTATTCTATGTGTACCTAACTTTTTACATGCATAGCGCGTTTGTTTTGATTAATGCAGAACTTGGTAAAGAACTTCAAATTGTAAACGAACTGAAAAAAATACCCCGTGTAAAAGAAGCCTATCCTGTTTATGGAGTCTATGACGTATTGATGGTTATTGAATCTGATTCAATGGAATCATTGAGGGAGACTATAACTGATCAAATAAGGAAATTGGATGGAATAAAATCTACGCTTACTATGATTATTGTTAAAGATTAGCAAAATAAAAAATAAATCATTTTATCATTTTAACGCTTTATTGCTATTTCTGATTTTAGTTGTATGAAATTTAATTTGTAGTCACAAATAATAATACTTGATTTGATAGAAATATGTAGTGGCCGCTAATGTGCTTTTATTACTTGGCTGGTTAGGAGAACTAATTTTTGCCAGCTGGTTACTATCTGATGGAGCCGAACACCTTGCAGAAAGATGGGGTGGAAGATTTGTAGGTAGAACATTACTTAGTGTGGCAACAACATTGCCAGAAATAGGAATAGTTGTAGCTGCTGCAAAAAGCGGATCATATGGTACTGCGATAGGATCTGCACTTGGAAGTAATTTATTCATGATGACTTTTGGATTGGCAATCATGTTAATTATAGCAACTACACGTCTATCAAAAGCTCCGCAAAAATTCATTGATGTTAAAGAATTTGGATTAGATAAAATTTTTCTAATAATAACCGCGGTTGCTGGTGCAGTTATGTTCATCAACGGATATGATGTGATGGATGGAATGGTATTTGCAGGAATGTTTGCAGTCTATATGGGGTTTGCTTTTAGAGAGATGAAGAAAGAAAAGAAGGCAATGAAGATGGTGCAATTCAAGGTGTACCTTCATGAAAATCCGTCACAGATAAAATCAAAAAAGCACTTTACAAGAGCCATGATTCTGTTTGTTGCAGGAACTGTTGGAATCTTTATTGGTGCAGAACCGTTTGTACATGCTCTTGAAGGGGTGTCTGTTGACTTTGGTGTTTCAGTTGTTGTGCTTGCAGTTATAGTTAGTCCACTTGCAGGTGAAATGCCTGAAAAGATATCGATGATTTTTCTGGCAAGAAAAAGTGCGAATGGCGCATCTATAGCAGTCGCAAATATTCTTGGTTCAAAAATACTCAATAATACATTGCTACTCTCTGTTGCCATTTTTGCAGCAATGAGTTACAGAGGCTTTACTACAAAAATCCCAAACACCGCAATGTTGGAAAATCAAATGATACTTGTCACACTAATTACTATTGTTGCATTGATTCCAATGTTTAGGAACAAGATGGGCCTAAAATCTGGAATAATGCTTCTTATTTTGTATGTAACAGGAATTGGTATGCAGTTTGTTCTACCATCTCTTTAGATCGGAGTTGCTTTTACTGAACCTACTTTAACAGTAGGTGTTATGGATGGTAAAGAACTCCACTGGAGAATGTTTTTTGAATCATTTCCAACTGATAAAATATTCTTGAGCATTGTTTTCAGGTTGTGAACTATTCTAACAGACTTGCCAGGATGAACTATTTTGCCATTTTCTATTATTCTTATTCCACTACGTGCAGTACAAGAAAAATCTCCCTGTTCTGGATTTACAGGATATGTATACCATAATCTTCCAATCAACAATCCTTTCTTTGTTTCTTGAATAATTTCATTTTTACTATGATTACCATTTGGAACTTTCAAGTTATGTGGCATGGGAATTGGAATCGACTGGGTAGATCTTCCCATTGGTGATCCCGGTCTTCCTGCATTTCCACTTGAAATTGTTCCATTCTTGAATGCCTCAAAAGAATCTGAAAATAAACCAGTCAAGATACCTGATTTTATTAAAAATTGAGGAGATGTTGGAGTTCCCTCGTCATCAAATGATTTACTGCCTATACCGTCTGGGCTATGTGGATCATCTATTAGATTAAAATTCTCGTTTGAAATGCTATTTTCTAACTTGTCTGAAAAGCAGCTTCGTTTCTCATAATATGTCTTCAAATTAAAGTTTGAAGAAAAAACAAATGCCAACAACTCTCCAAATGCATAAGGCTCAAAAATTATGTCATACGAATCCTGTTCAACTCTCTTTGGGTTGATTGAGTCTATGCACATATCTGACGCATCATTGCCTACATCTTGTGCTGAAAAACTATCAAGGGTTCTTGAACAATTCATGCCTATGCCGCTGACAGGCAAGTCTGATTCAGACTCTGCATTTATTGTTCCTGCAATAAATGTAGAATCATCTAAACAATCTATGCCATTAGTATTTCTTATATGAAAATGCTCTGAAATGATATTGAGCGAACCTGAAATTCTTGTTATCTTTCCATGCGTCGAGGAATTGATCATTTCATTTGCAATATCAATTGTTGTATTGCCTGATATGTTCGCAAGTTGTGGATCATATGTTCTTTCTATCTTCATTATATGTGAAGGAAATGGAAGTGATCTCCAAAAATTCTTTGGTTGTACAAATGATTTTGTCTTTAAAATTTTTTCTAGAAAATTTTCTTCTTTGCATGAAAATGATCTAGCCGACATAATCTTTTTTTCATGAATTATGCGTACTGCAACAGAATCTTCTTGATTATGCTTTATCTCTGCTATTTCAGAATCAGTTATTCTTACCGTTGTGATATTTTTCTGTATTGAGATTGCCTCACATTCATCTAAATGGAGGGCCTTTGATCTTTTGAGTATGTCGTCACAATATGACAACTAATTTCGCCTATTGTTTTTGTACCTATACCTATCCAGTTTTATTAATTCATGATACGAGCCAAATCTGGATATATTTTGAACTTCATCTAGTGGGTCTTTACCATCTTCAGAGGTGTAAGTCTTGATTATCTTGTAAGATGTTGTCCTCTGGGCAGGAATTCTTCCTATTTGTCTTATTACTTGTCTAATGTCTTTTGGTTTTAATAATTGTCCATGTCCAGATCCTGCTGCGGTGGAAATACTTTCATTGATGAGAGTGCCGCCAAAGTCATTTGCACCCCAGCATAATGATAGTTGTGCCATTCCAGCTCCTTCTTTTACCCATGATGTCTGGATGTTGTTAATGTGATTGTTTAACATTATTCTTGATATTGCATGCATCAACAAGACATCTTTTCCATCCGCTCCATTTCTAATGTTAAGGTGTAGATTCTCTTTGTACATGGGAGCTTCTGAATGAATAAAGTTTAGTGGAACAAACTCGGTAAATCCTTTTGTTTCTTTTTGTATGTCTCTAATCAGTGCAATGTGTTTTGCTCTATCCTCCGGTGATTCTAGATGGCCAAACATGATAGTTGAAGTTGATGGTATTCCTATTTTGTGTGCAGTCTTGATAACTTCAATCCACTTGCTGACACTTATTCTGCCCGGAGAAATTTTATCTCGCATTGTTTGGTCTAAAATCTCGGCTGCGGTTCCTGGTAGGGAATTTACTCCTGCATCTTTTAATCTAATTAGATATTCTTTAATTGAAATATTTGACCTTGTAGCTCCGTACAGAACTTCTTCAGGTGAAAAACCATGGATATGAATATCACCAACTTCTGATTTAATGGCCCTGCAAATATTCTCATATGTATCTCCGTCCATATCTGGGGGTAATCCTGCTTGAACACAAACTTCTGTGGCACCTAGTGCTTTTGCTTCCTTAGCGCGTCGCACTATCTCATCCATTGGTAAAAAGTATCCTTCCTCTTCACGAAAGTCTCTGCTAAAAGCACAAAAACCACATTGCTTTATACAGACATTGGTAAAGTTGATGTTTCGATTTACGACATATGTTACAATATCTCCGACTCTTCTTTTTCTTAGCTCATCTGCGACTATTCCAATTAAATGAAAATCAAGGCCTTTTGCATAAAATAATCTTGTTGCCTCGCTGACTGAAATTTCTTTTTCATCCAACGCACGATTCAAAGTCTCTGATATTAATGGGTCTGAGTTTCTTAGAAGTGCATCAAATGAAGATGTGTGAATTATGCTCATTTGATATACTCCTTACTTACTAGTTTTTCAGAGTCTGCAATTTCTAACATTTTTGACTGCAATTCAGAATTTACTAGTGGGAAAAATTCTGGATAAACTGGAAACCTTGCTCTTAGGTGAAATCCATCATTGAAACAATCTTTCTTGACATCATCGATTTGAGGCCATGGGAATTCTGGATTTACATAATCGCGAGTTATTGGTGATATTCCTCCCCAATCATTGATTCCTGCTGATAGAAACGACGAATATGATTTGGGAGAAAGATTTGGAGGTATCTGGATATTCATTTTAGGAAAAATTATTCTAGTCATTGCAACTAGTGTTTTAAAGTATTTTTCTTGTGGGGAAGGACTATCTCTCATAGGGGTATCCTGTTTTGGCTGAAAGTTTTGTAAAATTACTTCTTGGATATGTTGATGTTGGTCATGAATTTCTTTTATGGAATAAATTGAATTAATTAATTCAAAGGGACTTTCTCCAATTCCTACCAGTAACCCTGTAGTCATTGGAATTTTTAATTCTCCGGCATTTTGAAGTACTTTAATTCTTGCTTTGGGATTTTTACTTGGAGCAAATTGATGTGCCATGTTTTTTTCAGAAAGTCTCTCACTTGAATTCTCTAGCATCAGACCCAAGCTTACGTTTGTCTTTTTTAACTCACGCATCTCATCTTTTGTGAGATTTCCGGCATTGGTGTGGGGAAAAAGTCCTCCTTTTAGTGCAATCTCTGATGCGTGAACCAGATATTCTGCAGTACTAGAAAATCCATTTTCTCTAAGCCATGCTCTAGCTTCATGATATTTTTGTTCTGGCCGTTCGCCTGTGACAAATAATGCTTCAGTACAATTATGATTTTTTCCAATATTCACAAGTTCAGTAATGTCTTTTTTTGACAACATTGAAATTTTTGCCTGACCAGGCTCTGATTTGTAAGTACAATAAGAGCATGTATCACGACAAAGATTTATCAAATTAAAAAAGACTTTTCTTGAATAAGTTACTATGGTGCCTTTGTACTTGCTTCTTAAAAATTGGGATACCTTGTAAAGTTCTGAAGGATCTCTTTCAGCATCTTGATAAATTTGATAAGCTTCATCCTTTGATGGTACCCTGCCATCGATTAATCTATTTAACAACTCAGAACTGAGGATGAGCTCGCTCAACTAGTCATGATAGCTTTGACAGTTGTATTTATGCTTGTGCAGCTATTGACTACTTGGCCTTTCCTGCAAGACTAGGGTGACATCCATGGCTTTACCCTCCCTGCTTATCTTCAAAATCATTTTATCTCCAGCTGATTTGTTATCTTGAAGATAATTTAGGAGGTCTTCTAGTTTCTGAACTGGGCTATTGTCAACTCCTACTATTATGTCTCCACCAAATTTGTATTTTGTTCCGTCTACCATCTTTGTTTGATTTGATGCATGTAGACCTGCTTTAGAAGCTGGACTGTCTGGTACTATATTTTCAATAAGAAATCCAGATTGTGTGGAAAGTCCAAGACTATCTGACAAGTCAGGATCAACTGTTATCCCTGATACTCCTAACCACGGATGTTTGTAATGTCCATCTTGGATGAGAAATGGTATAATTCGCTTCATGGTGTTTGATGGTATTGCAAATCCAACTCCTGAAAATTCTCCAGTCTGTGTCTGAATTGCGGTATTGATACCAATTACTTCCCCTCGGTCATTCAAAAGTGGACCGCCTGAATTTCCAGGATTTATTGCAGCATCTGTCTGAATTACATTTGGAATGGAAAATGATCCTATGTTGGGAGGATTTAGTATTCTACCTAATTGACTTACTATTCCACTAGTCATAGAACCGGTCAAACCAAAGGGACTTCCTATAGCTATGACTTGATCTCCAATTCTAAGTTTTGAAGAATCTCCTAGTGACAGTGTATGCAGTGTTTGGGGATTTGCATCATCTACTTTGATTACTGCAAGGTCTGCAAATTGATCAGTGCCAGTGATTTTGGCAGAGTAAGACTCTCCATCATGAAATACCACTCTAATTTTTTGATAGTCATCTACAACATGATTACTTGTAATAATATGTCCACTGAGATCATATACAATTCCTGAACCAATGGCTCTATCCGAAGAATTATCACTTGTTTTACGAACTATGATCTGAACAACTCCATCTTGAGATTTGGAAAAAAGATCTGCCAAACTCAAATGTGTTGTGGGATTTGATTGAACAATATTTTCTAGTGGTGTAACAGTTTGGTGCATGGGATCTATTTTTTGTTGTCCAGACACAAATGCCAATGCTATGATTAATACAATTATTCCATAAGTTCCACCTAAAATTGTAGTCGTCTTGTCCAAGAATCTAAAAGTATCTGAGGTTGCTGTATAATCCTTACTCACAAATTAATGGAATGCTGTGCAGTTTCAGATAGTGAATATGTTCTCCCTCGCCATGTAAGGGAATTGCTTCTTCTAGCATGTAAAATCCCTGTCAGAAACCCAGCTGTAATCACAGTGCTGCCAATTGGGGCAAATAATGCATGTCGGAATCCTAGCGATAATCCCTTCTTTGCATCAATTATACTTCCAAGATAGAATAATCCTACTGAAATTAACGAAATTCCACATAAAATGCCAAATGATTCTGAGATATTGACAAATATTGCAGAATAGGCAAGAATTGGAAATGGCATGAATAGCAAGAAAAGTACTGCAAAGAATATTCCAACAGCTATTTTGTTTGATTGTATGTAGAGTGGAATCATTAATCTTTTGAGCGCATGCCATAAAGTGGCCCAGTCTCTTGCCCATATGGCCTCAACTAGATGTTCACCACGTACCATTTTTAGCTTAAATCCTTGCTCTTTGACTTTTTTGCCTAGTGCGCCATCTTCTACAATGTCACTTTTTACTCCCTCATGAGTTCCTACCGATTCATACGTTTTTCTTTTTATTATGAAAAAACTACCAAAAAAATATCCCGTTTTTTTAGAAGGATCGTTTACTCTTAAAGCAGAAAATCTTGTGTGAAGAAAAGTAGATAATACTGGTAGAGTAATTTTTGTCCACCAATCAAGACAGAGCATCTTTGGAATGACTGTAAGTGCATCTAATTCTTCACTCATAAGATGATCCACTGCAAGAGAAATTGTCTTTCTTGTATGAAATGTATCTGCATCCGTAAATAACAATAGTTCGCCTGATGACTTTCTAAAACCTTCAAAACATGCCCAATTCTTTCCTGTCCATTTTTCTGGTTTGGGGTCTGCTAAAACATATACAACTTTAGAATTTTCTTTAGAAATTTTTTTTATTATGTTGCCTGTATTGTCGTCTGACATGTCATCAATTGCTATTATCTCATAATTTTTGTAATCTTGATCTAAAAGAGAATTTATGCATTTTTCAATAAATACCTCTTCATTTCTAGCTGGCAAAATTATGGATACTTTGGGAGAATTATGCG
Source organism: Nitrosopumilales archaeon (assembly GCA_025350175.1). Classification (GTDB taxonomy): domain Archaea; phylum Thermoproteota; class Nitrososphaeria; order Nitrososphaerales; family Nitrosopumilaceae; genus Nitrosotalea. Next base: position 18,391 of record JANXYF010000084.1, read on the forward strand.
ACACGGAATTGAATTTATCTAAAAAAGGCGAATCTCGAAATGTAAGCCATATTGATTTTATCAAAAATATCCATGCTATTGCAACCCCTAACAAAATAGCTGCAAGAACGTAGTTGATTATGTCTACAAAAAAGTACATCTGTCTATCTCTGAGATTCTTGCTTTATACTCTCAAGGGCTTGCTCAGTACCGCTCTGAATGTGTTTTTTTATCATGCCTGTAAACATTCCCATCATGCCTGATAGTTTCATGTCCCATGCAACATCAAGTCTTGTCTTATTTTCTAGTGGAATCAGCGTGATTGTCTTACTTCCCTCGATGATTCCTTTTGTAAATTGAACCTGTATCTTCTCTTTAGGATAAAGTGTTACAGTCTGCATGCATTTTGAGTCTTTGAATGCTATGGTCACCTCTCTTATTATGACGTTTCCCTCTTTTGAGATGTTCCTGACCTCTTTAGTTCCCCTCCAAAATTTTGGCTCGGAATCAAGATCAGATACTAAACTCCATACTTTGTCTATGGGGGAATCAATCTCAATAGCTGCTTGAATCTGAACCATAGGAGAGTTCTTTTTTCTTCATATTTATGTTATAACACGGTAAGAACAACTATTAGCAACTCGATTTTTATTCCGAAATCAATTTTAATGTCATAATTTGACACATATTGTGACTCTGATTACTTATGATGATTTTGCAAAGCTGGACATGCGTGTAGCAAAGGTAGTAGAGGTTGAAAAAATTCCGGGAAAATCAAAAATTGTAAAAGGTGTGATTGATCTTGGAGATGAAAAACGTGACGTAATAATCGGTGGAGCAGAATACTATCTACCAGAGGAACTGGTAGGTAAAACAGTCATAGCACTTGTAAATCTAGAGCCTAGAAAAATTGGTGGAATTGAATCAGGTGCTATGCTTCTAGCAGCTGATCTAAATGACAAACCTTTTTGGCTAACAGTGTCTGACGATGTAACACTAGGTACTAAAATAAAATAATTGATTTGAAAAAATTAGAACTTTAGGTTTTTTGTTACAGTGCTTTGATTTGATATAATTTTTCCTGGATTTAAAATATTTTGA
>JANXYF010000085.1 GCA_025350175.1 Nitrosopumilales archaeon
TTGACAAGTGGTCTTATTGCATCAATGGTTGGAACAAAACAATTCGATGACACAATCAAATTCATGGAAGGATATCATCAAGTAAGAACCAAAGTAAGTGTTGATTCAAAACTCCACAAGAAGACACTTGGAATTTTATTGAAAAAGATGAAAAAACAATCTAGTCAGATTATAACAATTGACGGTATAAAGTCCATAATAGATGAAGATAGTTGGGTTCTAGTGAGACAATCAAATACTGAGCACATAATCAGGGTCTCTGCAGAGTCAAATGACCTCAATAAAGCAAAATCAATAGAAAAACAAATCACCAGGCTAGTTAAACAAAGTTATGAAGAATCCAGATGAAAGAGAAATAATCAAGACATTTCAAAAAAGATTTGAAAAGTCTGGGTTTCTTGCAGACGATGTTGAAGTTTTAAAAATTGGCAACTCCAAATTTATTGTAAAATCTGACATGCTGGTTCAAAGTACGGATGTGCCACCAGGAATGAAGATTGCAGAAATTGCAAGAAAGAGTCTGGTGGCATGCGTAAGCGATTTTGCATGTAAGGGAATCAAGCCAGTATTTGCTACAATTTCATTAGCAATTCCTCGCGGTTTTACACAGAAGATGATAAACCAACTGGCAGATGGTTTTGCATCAGCTTCCAAAGAATTTGGGTTGAAGATAGTAGGTGGTGACACAAATCAAGGAAAGGAGCTAGTTATCGAAGCATCCATGTTTGGAGCAGATATTAAAAAGATGCCAACAAGAGGAGGTGCAAAGATTGGAGATATAATAGTGACATCAGGTCCTTTTGGATACTCATCTTCAGGCTTGAAGATCATAACGGACAAGTACAAGGCCAATCCACAATTTTTGAAGAAATGTATTGGAAAAGTCATGATGCCAACTCCAAGGTTACAATTTGGGTTACAGACCGCAAAATATTTTTCATCATCAATGGATTCTAGTGATGGACTTTCCATAACACTCAACGATATGAGTGAGCAGAGCAAAAAGAGGTTTGTAATATTTGGTTTTCCGACAGGAAATGATGTAGTAGAATTTTCTGCAAAAAACAAAACTGATTTGAAAGACTTGGTTTTTTGCGGCGGAGAGGAGTATGAGATAGTATTTACTGTATCACCGCAATATTTGCACCAAGTAAGAAAAATGGCAATGAGATTTCAAGTGCCTTTATTTGAGATAGGATACGTGGCCAGGGGTAAAGATGTGGTTCTCATGGAGAAGTTCAAGCCCAAGAGAATCAAAAGATGTGGTTGGATACACCTAAGATCCTAATGTTTTTTAAACCCGTTCGAGAGTCTTGAAATGTTGTCCGAACAAGAGACTGCCAAGGAAAAATGGGGAATAGCTCACATTTTCAGTAGTTTCAACAATACCATAGTACACATTACGGATGTTTCTGGTGCTGAAACTGTGGCAATTAGCTCTGGTGGACGACATGTTAACGCAGACAGATACGAATCATCTCCATATGCCGCAATGAAATCAACAGCAGCAGTTGTTGAGGCAGCACATGACAAAGGCTTCACTGGTCTTCACATTAGAGTAAGAGCAGTGGGCGGAGTAGGGTCACGTGTTCCAGGCCCTGGTGCACAAGCAGCAATCAGAGCACTAGCAAGAGGCGGATTTAAGATTGGAAGAATAGATGATGTAACACCAATTCCTCATGATACCACAAGAAAGAAGGGTGGTAAAAGAGGAAGAAGAGTCTAAGCGTCTACTAGTTTTAGTTTTACTTTGGCGTTTTTGTTTTCGAAAAATTTTGTCATAAAAGTTACAAATTTTTCTTCAACTTTCTTTCCTTTAGTTTTGGTAATCTGATCTCCGAATTTTAATTCCATTCCGCCAAGTAATTCCGTTTTTATCAATACTTTGAAAAAAGCCCAACCAAATCTTTCCATAGAATCACTCATCAGAAAACCTTCTTTGATACCACAAAGAGTTTGTATCTCTTCCATTGTAGTTGAGATAATCTCTCTATCAGCTTCATAGTTGGTTGTTGCAATTTGAAGTATGGTTGGTCTTCCGTGCATTAACAATCATCAAGCGTAATAGACGAATAATAAACTTATTTTGAATATTTTAGCACAAGTCAAACTGTCTTGGAGTAATTTTAGAATTGTTCAGCAGCGCCTGAAGTATTTTCAGGACTTGGCATAGAAGACTCAGCAGATGATTCTGTAGCATGTTCAGAAGTAGATTCAGATGATTTTTCAGATTCTGTTTTTTCGTCACCTTTTAGTTTATCAGACCAAGATACCAGTTTACCATCCTGTTCAACACTAATGGTATTTTGCATTCTCACTCTAATTTCAAGAGACCTAAACAAGGTCAGTAATTTTCCTCCGTCTATGATTTCAGAAACTTCTCCTCCCCGAATAAGCTCTGCAAGTTTTTCTATGACAACTTTGGATTCATCTGGGAATTGAGCTTCGGCATTTTGAAGAACCTCAACTCCTCTATATCCAAGCTGTTTTACTACTAGATCGCGTGAAGAAATCTCTGGTTTTTTGGTTTCAGTCTTTACTTCCTCAGTCTTTTGTCTTTGGGAGATATTTTTTTGCATCTCAAGCATCCTTTTTGCCTTGAGACGTTCTAGTTCCCGGTCTTCTTCGCTCAACCCTTGATTACCCCAATTGGAACAAGTTTTGCTACTTTGGTAGCTATTCCAAGTTCGTGAGATACATTTGCCACAGCATCAACATCCTTGTATGCTTCAGGCGTTTCTTCGACTACACCTTCTCTTGTGAGAGCTTTTATGATAATTCCTCTATCGCTAAGAGTTTTTTGTACTTGACTTTCAGTAAAACCTCTTCTTGCTGCAGATCTTGACATCATTCTTCCAGCACCGTGTGCAGTAGAGCCAAAGCTTAGATCCATTGAATTTGGTTTTCCCAATAAAATCCAGCTACCAGTACCCATTGAACCTGGTATGAAGACTGGCTGACCAATATCTCTATACTTTTTAGGAATTTCTTCTCGTCCTTGTGGAAATGCTCTTGTTGCACCTTTTCTATGAACTACAACTGAACGAAGCTCGCCATCGATTTTGTGTTTTTCAACTTTGGCAATATTATGAGCAACATCATAGATTAGTTTCATGTCAAGATCAGATTCTGTTTGTTTGAAAACTCGCTCAAAGGCCTTTCTTGTCCAATGAGTAATCATCTGTCTATTACTCCA
>JANXYF010000128.1 GCA_025350175.1 Nitrosopumilales archaeon
TGACCCTGTAATTTGTTCACAGCTTGCTCAATCCTAGGTTTTAGAGCGCCTTGTGGTTTTACAGTTTCACGTAATTTTTCTGATATACCTACAGACTCTGGTCGAGTCCAGGTCTTATCGAAGCCGGTCATGCGGGTAGGTTCAAAAGTTACTTCTTAATGGAAGGTGTATACATTCCTCAACACTAGGCTAAATTTAGCTCACAAAATGTAAATCAGACTTTATTATTTTCACATTATGCCAAAGATAGCAGTCTTTGATTCAGGCCTAGGTTCATTATCAGTGATAAAATCTATACGAAAAAAGATCAATGCTGAAGTCATATACTTTGCAGATCAGGATAACTATCCTTATGGTACAAAGAGTGTTCGTCAGTTAGGTAAGATAATAAAATCTACTATATCAAAATTACAAGAAAAGTTTGATCCCGATATCATAATAGTTGGATCAAACACTCCATCATTGTTACTTGATATTGAAAAAATGAATAAAATTATTGGTGTATTTCCTCCGTTAAAGGAGGCTCTTTCTAAAACAAAGACTGGACGAATTGGAATACTTGCAACAAGATCAGTTGTAAAAAGTAAATCTCTTGATAAATACATCAAAAAAAATATTTCATCCAAAATTCAAGTTATAAAAATTAATGCAACACCACTTGTTGATCTTGTTGAATCTGGAAAATTCTTATCAAAAAAACAAGTGTCAGTAAATATAATTAAAAAAATTATTACTCCATATGTAGAAAAAAACATAGATGTGTTTACTTTATCAAGTACACATCTTCCATTTCTTTTACCAATTTTAAAGAGGTTATTTCCTAGTGTATTATTTTTAGATCCAGCAGATTCAGTGGCACAACGAGTTTCAAAAATATTAAAACATAAAAAATCAAAAAATATTCTTAAAATTTACGCATCAGGTGACATAGAAAAGTTTCACCAGAAATTGATAAAGATTGGAATAAAAAATAAAGTTAACTCACTTTGATTTTACTTGAGCTTTTCTATATCCATGAGTAAACGTTTTATCATATAATTTTGAATATTCATATGACTTTGGATTTACAACATCTCCAATTATTATTATAGCAGTTCTTGTTATTTTTTCATCTCTTATTTTTTTTGCAATATCTTGTAGAGTTCCTGTGATTTTCTTTTCATCTTTCCAGCTTGCACGGTAAACTACTCCTACAGGTGTTGATTTTGGATAACCTCCCTTTATTGCCTCTTTTACTATATTTGGTATCAGATGTATACTGAGGTAAAAAATCAAGGTGGCTTTGTGCTTTGCAAGTTCTGAGATTTGTTCTCGTTTTGGTACTTTGGTTCTAGATTCAGCCCTTGTTACAATAATTGTTTGAGTTACACCAGGAAGTGTGAGTTCACACCCAAGTGCAGCTGCAGAGGCCAAAAATGACGTTATTCCAGGAACTATTTCATAATCTATTCCTTCTTTTTTGAGATTATCTGTCTGTTCTCTAATTGCTCCGTAGATGCTTGGATCTCCATCATGTAACCTAACAACAAGTTTTCCCTTTAGTGCATTATCTTTTAAAATTTTAAAAATATCTTCTCTTACTAGTTTTGCAGCATCATGTAGTTGCGCTTTCTTGCACAGCTTGATAATTTCCGGTGGAATAAGAGAGCCAGAATAAACTATAACATTTGCTTTTTGAATTAGTTTCTGGGCTTTGACTGTAATTAATTCGGGATCTCCTGGACCGCATCCTACAAAGTATACTTTATGCACGCTTGACCACCATTATAGAAAAATATTTAGTTGTAAAAGAATCTTGGGTAACTTCTCCCAATGTTAGTTTTCTGACAATTTCTTGATCAGTTCCCACATCTTGAGCTATTGCAAAAAGTGATGTATCCGGAAAACCAGCTTCTCTAAGTAATGCAATCACTTGATCAAAGTATCTTCCATCTTTTAGAAATATCATAGTATCACAATTTTTTGCAGTCTCCTTTACTCTTCCAAGATCATAGCATGCTGGAATGACTGCCATAGTTTCATCACCTTCTGCAATACTGATACCAACTTTTGATGCAAATGCAAACATGGAGACTATACCAGGAATTACATTAATTTTGATATCAGGATATTTTGATTTGAGTTCTCTTTGAACATATATCCATGTACTATATAGAGAGGGATCTCCTACTGTAAGATAAACAACATTTTTTCCAGCTCGGACTACATCTGCAATCATTCTAGCATTTCTTTCCCAAGTGTCTTCAAGAATTTTCTTGTCTTTAACCATAGGAAAGACAAGATTAATTATTTCAGGCTTTTTTGTTTCATCAACAAGTGTAGATATTATAGAATAAGCAATACTGTCCTTTCCTTCTTTAGAGGTAGGACACATTATTACATCGGCATTTTTGATAGATTTTACTGCTTTTACTGTGAGTAATTCAGGATCTCCAGGTCCACATCCTACACATGTTATTTCTACCATATCAAAAAATCTCCATGTACCTAATTAAAATGCTAGATTTTTGCGAAATGTTTCATAATAGGCACAAAATGAAATCCTTATGAAACATTTTCAAATTTTTTATTTTTTGGTGCAACCTTTGAATTATGAAGTTCAAATTTACTTGATTCCATTTTAAGGGGATATAGTTGAGACTGTATTTTGCGCTAAAATTCTAGAGAAATAAAAAATTCTGTCTTTCAATGTTGCTGAGATTTTATTCTATCAACTACTATTTTGAAATCATTCAGTGGAACAATCTTTACGGTACTCATTGATGATATTCCAACTGCGATACATAGACCCTCTATATCATGTGCATTTTTTGCATCAAGAATTATCGTCCATTCATGTTCTAGTACTGACATGTAAAAGCCAATAACTTTGATTATGTTGAA
>JANXYF010000137.1 GCA_025350175.1 Nitrosopumilales archaeon
CCAAAAGGTGTTGATCCTGCAATGGCAATACAATTGCTTAGAGGATATCTCTTAGGATTTCAAAAATAATATTTTAAGGCTTTTTAGGATTTTTACTAGAATTAACTTGATTGTTTATAGCTTCTGCCATGAAATGATTTGAGACATTTACCTTTACATCATCGATGCCATCTATCTTGAGCACATTGTCATGCACATCTTGCGCAATCTTAAATCCAAATATTGCTGGACAAAAGGGACTTGTCAAATGCAGATCGATTTTAACTTCTGGTCCAATAATGTCAACGTTGTCCACTAGTTCAAGCTCCATTATTGAGACATTAATTTCTGGATCAACTACTTTTGTTAGCTCATCAAAAATTTGCCTTCTTAATTCTAGAGATGCCTGTGACATAAATCAAAAAAGCGTCTATGCTATATATAACCATTCTAATTCGTAAATTGGTGTACAGATCAAGATTAGCAGGGAAACTAGATGAAAACACTTTAGAATTTCTCTCGTCAATCTCTGATGATTTTCAAATTGCTTTGTATGATATTTTGGGAAGTCAAGCTCACACTATGATGCTTTTAGAAAATAAAATTATTACAAAATCTGAAGCAACAAAAATTCTTACTGCTCTTGAGAAACTCAAAAAAGAAGAATTTTCTGAGAAATCTGAAGCTGAAGATATTCATGAACTCATCGAGTCTCTAGTGATAAAAAAAGCAGGAAAAGAAGCTGGAGGTAAGATGCACACGGCACGCTCAAGAAACGACCAAGTTACACTTGACATACGTATGAAGATACGAGATGACATCAATATCATCTGTTTTTGTCTAAATGAAGTCATTTCTACGCTAATACAGCTAGCAGAAAAGTATCAAAATACCATAATGCCTTTGTATACTCATCTTCAGCAAGCCCAAGTTGGTTTATTCTCTCATTTTCTTCTTGCATATGCAGATGCACTTTTCCGTGATCTTGATAGGTTCTATGTAACATATGGTCGAGTCAATGAATCCCCTCTTGGTGCAGGCCCAGTTGGTGGAACAAGTATTCCAATTGATAGGCAATCTACTGCAAAAATGCTTGGATTCAAAGGACTAGTAGAGAACTCAATTGATGCAACTTCATCACGAGACTTTGTGGCAGAATATGTAGGAAACTGCTCCATCCTAATGACAAACTTGAGTAGAATGGCAGAAGATTTTATCATATGGTCCACTTCTGAATTTTCTTTTCTTGAATTGTCTGACAAATTTACATCTACATCAAGTGTTATGCCACAGAAGAAAAATCCTGACATTCTTGAGCTAATCCGCGGTAAAACTGCTCAAGTCATAGGATATCAAATGGCTATCTTGTCAAATCTAAAGGGACTACCATCTGGATACAACCGAGATCTTCAACAAATCAAAGTCTCTATTTGGCCAACTTCTAAGATAGCAATATCATCATTACTTGTAGTCAATTCTCTTCTTAAAACTATGAATGTAAATGAGAAAAAACTACGACAAGCAATAGATCGAGGATTTTCCATATCGCTTGATATTGCAGAAAATCTGGTACGAAAAGGAATACCATTTAGGGTATCACACAAAATAGTTGGGCATCTAGTCCAAATAGCTTCAAATTCAAAAAAATCTCTATCACAACTATCCTTGTCAGAAGTAAAAGAAACAATTCCATCCAAAGAAATTGATGCAAAGGAACTCTACAAAATTATCCAGTCAACAACTCCTGAATCATCATTAGAAACTAGAAGATCTCAAGGATCTTCTGGTAAACATGAACAACAGAGAATGATTGCAGACAGGAAAAGAAAAATTCAAGCATATGTAGTTGGAACCACCAAGAGAACAAATGAAGTAAGGACTGCAATTCAAGGCCTTGAAAGTAAATTAAAAGTCTTGATAAAAAACAAAGCCTAAAATATATCAGAAATATACATAAATTAGAATTTTTATACGTAAAGATGCTAATTGTATGAATTTAATGTATGAAACTTGACTTTTGTATTGATTTTACTTAACATATGAGCAAATAACTAATTTTCGCGCATTACGTCTCAGTATGTATCAATTCGTACAACCGCAATCAAAGAACCCTAACTACACTGCCGGTCAAACATGGGGTGCACTCAAAAAAGCCTGGCGAGGATACAAAATCGCAAAGGTTCAGAGCGACAACACCAGAATGTCCGAATATGCAAAAAAGATTAGAACACTTCAGAATGACTTGGGAATCAAGCAAGCAGAATTTCCAGAACTAAATCTAAGTAGTTAGAAAACCTCTCTTTTTGAAGTTACACAGTAGAATCTAATATTTTCATATCTTGGATTGATTTATTGATTTTAAGCGGGTTCGCGGGGATTCGGACCCCGGACAGCCGGATTAAAAGTCCGGTACTCTACCTGGCTGAGCTACGAACCCATAGCAAAACGTCATAGTTGTGTATAATTTAGTCTTTTACAAAATTTTTTGAAGAAAAGAAAGCTTTAAACTCAGATTTTCTTCCACAATATTTTAACGCCCTTGTAGTATAGAGGGGATGCGGTTAATTCCAATCCTCGTAAAGCCCGGTCTAGAATGGGGCCCTGTCACGGCCTCGACGCGTGTTCAAATCCCGCCAAGGGCGCCATAAATTTTTCTCAGAAATTAA
>JANXYF010000166.1 GCA_025350175.1 Nitrosopumilales archaeon
CACAGAAGTTACTAGGAGATATTTTCAAATCTGGAATGAATGAGGAACCTATATCTATCATCTAAACAATTATGCATTTACTTCTTTTTGTAGTATTTCTTCAGCAGTTCCTCTATGACATCTTCCATTTTTATTTTATGACCTTTCTGCGCTTGAAGGTTTAGAAACAACTGAGTTAATTCCTCATGAATTTTGTCATTGTCAATTCTTATCGTTTTTCCCATTTGATATTACAAATATTGTATACGCCGTATATCTTTTTGTTGTTTTTAGTGCACTCGAAGTAAAATTGTGCATTTTCTTATCAAAAGATGTAACCGTTTTCAAAATGTGTAAGAAATTTTCAAAGTATCCAAGATAGAGAGAGATACTACAAGTTTAATTATTTCGGGGGGTTATACTATTGTAGATTCTGTTTTTTGGTGTATAACCGGTAAGATCTCTAAATTTAATTGGAATATTTCTTCCCCCTAACACTTTTAAAACCAATTGAAAAGACAGAAAGAATGGAAATGATCCCAATGGGTGATACATCTGGCTAAGGCTTATTACGTAAAGTTTCAGGTGCCCACTGACTTGGTTAGCCCAATCTATGAAGCTATAAGAGTTGCACAACAAAGTGGCAAAGTAAAGAAAGGTACCAACGAAGTTACAAAAGCAATCGAAAGAGGAATAAGTAAACTGGTGATTATTGCAGAAGATGTAGAACCACCGGAGGTAGTTGCTCACCTTCCTATACTATGTGAGGAACACGGAATTCCATATGGCTTTGTTCCAAGTAAACAGGAGCTCGGAAAGTCTTTAGGAATTGATGTAACCTCTGCCGCTGCTGCGATATTAGATTCAGGAGATGCTCAACATATAGTAGACCAAATTGTGGCATCGTTGTCGCAGATAAAAGGTGGTCAAGCTAGCAAATGAGTACTGAAGTTCCAACCTCTGCTGAAGTTATACAAATAGTCGGAAGAACCGGAATTGCTGGAGAAGTTATTCAAGTAAGAGTAAAAATACTAGATGGTAAAGATAGAGGTAGAATTCTAACAAGAAACGTAAAAGGTTCTGTCAGAATGTCAGACATTCTCATATTAAGAGAGACAGAAAGGGAAGCGAGAAAAATCAAGTGATAAAAAATGAGTGTTCTTGTTAAGCCTTGCAGTTTTTGTAATAGACCTGTAGCAAAGGGTTCTGGTACTATGCTTGTAAAAAATGACGGTTCAGTATTTTGGTTTTGTTCTTCAAAATGCAAGAAGAATATGCTAGTCCTAAAACGTGATCCAAGAAGACTCAAGTGGACCAACAAATACGTCAAGGGCGGAATAAAGGTCAAAAAATAAAATGACTGAGCAAACACTTTTCATAGTAAAACCTGACGGTGTAGAAAGAAAATTAGTGGGAGATATTATTTCTAGATTTGAGCACAGAGGATTTAATATTTTAAAATTGAAAATGTTTACTTTCACAAAGCAAATGGCAGAGGAATTCTATTCTGCGCATAACACAAAACCATTCTTTGGGGAGTTGGTCTCTTTTATCACATCAGGAAAAGTTGTTGCTACTATCATTGAGGGAAATAATGCGATTGCAACTACAAGGATGATGGTAGGTTCAACCAAATCATTTGATGCCGCACCTGGAACAATACGAGGAGATTTTGGACTGGGCATATCTGATAACATAATCCACGCTTCTGATTCCAAAGAAAGTTTTGAAAAAGAAATAGCTGTGGTATTCAAGTGAAAGCGGTTGCAAATACGACAGCCTATAGTCGCAGTTCTAGGTCACGTAGACTCTGGTAAAACATCTCTCTTAGATAAGATAAGAGGTACGGGTGTACAAGCAAGAGAAGCTGGAGGAATTACGCAACACATAGGTGCAAGTTTTCTTCCTACTGAAACATTAAAGAAAGTTTGTGGGCCTCTTTTTGCAAAAATGGGAGGAGCAAATCAAGAAATTCCAGGTTTACTTGTTATTGATACACCTGGACATGAAATATTTACAAATCTTAGAGTAAGAGGAGGCTCTGCTGCAGATATTGCAATTCTTGTTGTGGATGTAAACCGAGGATTTCAACCACAAACTAATGAAAGTCTCAAAATCTTACAAAGCAGAAAAGTTCCATTTGTAATAGCTTTGAATAAAGTGGATATGGTTTCTGGGTGGAAAAAAAATCCTACAACGAAGTTTATCACACAATCTGTTAAAGAACAAGATCAATTTGTGCAGACTGCACTTGATGAGTTATTGTATAATGTAGTGGGTACATTATCTGTTCTAGGATACAACTCGGAGGCATTTTACAGAGTAAAAGATTTCTTAAAAGAAGTTGCTATAGTCCCAGTTAGTGCTAGAAGTGGAGAAGGTATGCCTGAGTTGCTTGCAGTATTGGTAGGACTTACACAGCAATATATGCAAAAAAAATTGGAACAGGCTGAAAAACCAACAAGAGGTATAGTTCTTGAGGTAAAAGAAGAGATTGGTCTTGGCATGACTGCTAACATTATCTTAATTGATGGTACTCTAAGAAAGGGTGACTCTATACTAGTTGCCAAGAGAGACTCTGTAATAATCACAAAACCAAAAGCAATACTACTTCCAAAAC
>JANXYF010000022.1 GCA_025350175.1 Nitrosopumilales archaeon
TCTGATTTATCCTGTAAAATTATACTTAATGCTTATTTTCGTTTTTGTAATTTGAGAACTGGGAATCGTTACCCTGCTTTTTGTCTTTGTCATCATCATGTGTTGATGGTGTAATACATGTATTTGTTGTCTTATCTAATACCTGTGGTAGTGTACATACTGGTTGCGGTGTGACACAAATTCCGTTTTGTAATACTTGTGGTGGTGTACATGTTAGTGGTGGTGTAGTAGTTATTGCTGGGTTTAATATGACATAGTTCAACTCTGTGTTTGGATCTACGTTGGTATTGCACAGAATGAGAAATCCAGAAATTCTGGTTTCAGTATAATTTATACTTTGTACCGGACAATATACTGCATCAACGGGAGTGGTAGGATTGACAGTACTTGTCTGAATTACAGACTTGGGTCCTACTGCACTATCCTGGATAAGAAAATAACTGCTGGATACACTAGGACACCACCCGACTGGTATTCCCAAAGGTGTGGTACTAGCACAAGTTAGCATAGGAGTTAATTTAACAAATTTTGCATTGATGTTACTTTGTGTTCCTCCACCGCCATGTAAGTTGTTAATTTGATTCTGTAAACTATCTACCTGACTTTGCAGATCACAAACAGCAGCCCATAAACCTAAAAATGGTGTACCATCATTATCATTAGAAGATGAACAAACATTGACATGTGCAAAGACTGGACCTATTGGGCTAATCATGCCAACCACAAGTATTGAAGCTATGACTGCTGTTACTAGAACTACCTTGTTATTCACAAATATTACATGTCACTTATCTTGATATAAAGATTAGTGCCAAAAGTGGAACTGATGTAAAAGCAAAATATTGTGGATTTGAGATGAAACTAGATTGGTTCTATAGTCATACATTTAAAATAAGATTTCAACATTTTGCCTAAATTTTTTCGTTATATTGGTTCAGCTTTTTCATAAATCCAAAATCATGGACTACTCCAGACCGTATCCGAGGCAGTGTTTCCAGAAGCTCCAGATAACAGTTTTGCAGTACACGTGTTGTATTTGTGACTTCCAACACCTACGGTGGCTAAATACTGATATTTGAAAATCGCAATACCCCCACTTGGTAGGGTGGGAATCACGCTAGGAGTAGGACCTGACTTGTATGCAAGAGAAAATGTGGCTGAATTTGAACTTATACAAGAAACGGTAGTATTTGCTTGTACATTGACTAACGCATTATTACTTGACATGTTATTTATCACCATCAAAAGCATCGTCACATTATTTGAATTTGTTACACTGTTTGGAATCGTTGTAAGCAGCATGTAAAGTGGCTTTGCGGCAGTAGAGCCCATGGAAAACTGGATCGAATTTCCTCTTGACGTTGCAAGCTTTATGTTATACGCATAGGCTGTATTTACATTGACAGCGCTACTTTGGCCAATATTTGTAAGCAAGGCACCAGGATTTACTGCTTTGTTAATTGTATAATAATTAACCCAGTCAGTAGCAGTTGTGTTTTGAACCCACATCCTTGTTATGTTGACTGGAACACTACCTGTGTTGGCAATGGTGACGTTAAATTTACTGCCAGCAATTTTAAGACTGTATAATTGAAAGTTCTCACTAGCCTTATCTGTGGATAGTTGGTTTCTTGCTAAAACAGATGTATTATAATTTTGTAAGAGGTTCATGCTATATGCAACGTATCCAATGCTTGTAGAAATTACAATTACTGCAAATACAGCTCCAACTACAGTGCTAAGTCCTCTTCTTGTTCTCATGGTGGTGTCACCTGCGTTGTAAATGTTGTACCCCTTGCAGTTGTAATAGTAACAGTGACTGGGTTATTCGAGGTGTACTTGTTTGACCACATGTATGATTGAGTCGGTATAATGGAAACGTTCGGTGTTATTGAATATGTGACTGTTTTAGCAGTTGAATTGGTAAGTTTTATTTGTGTTACATTAAGACCGATTGTACCAATATTGGTCATAGTGACATTTACTCTAGGTGGGGTTGCGCCACTGGAACAAGTGGTTTTACAGAACCAGACATTTTCTATTGCCAAAAATTCGTTAAATTTGTTAGTATTAGTTGTAGAAATAGATGATAATGCTATTTCAGATGATGAAAGTTTACTATTGGCCCACAAAACAATACTGCTTCCAATAACAGCTACGCCACCAAGCAAAATTGCTGAAGCAATTACTGTGCTTATGCCGGTACGCTTGTCTGCAAGAAACTTCATTATCCTAAGAACCGTTTTTTAAAATTGCTGTTATAAATAAGTGTGTATCTAAAGTGAACTTACATTCTGTCCTTCTACAAATTTTTCTAATTCATCAAGAGGATCTAGTTCTTGAGAAGGGGATTGCTCAGACGGTACTTCAACAGTCTGTGCTTCCACAATCTCTTCTTTGGTTGCCTCTGATTCTTGCTTTGCTTGAATCTGTGGCTCTTTTTGAACCTGGTCAGATATGGTATCTGGGAGTATTGCAGTCTGTGAAATTTGCGAGATCTTGTAAGCTGGACAAGGAATGTCAAGACTTTTTGTTAGAACATAGAGCAGTGGAAGAAGTTCTCCGTATACGATATTTACAATTTGAGGAACTTTTTTCTCGTCAGGCTCGAGATATTTTACTGTCTCAGGTTCCGTACCTAATATTGTCGTAAATCCTTCAATGCTAATCTTGGCGTTTGTGGGTGTAGAAAGTATGACGAATTTATATTTTAATTTCATGCTTGATTCGTTACTTTCTGCTTCATCTATGGAAACATCAATGTGATACTTTTCAAATGGTACGCCGCTTTTTAATCTGTTTACAGAAAGAGATAAGATCTCTATACTAGGAATCATTATTGTTTTAGGGCTAAGATCGAAACTTAAGACGCTGTCTGTATTACATTAGTACATATTCTACGATTAACATGTGTCAAGACTATTCATGCTATGACTGATTCCAATGATGAGGTAAATCCAAGAATAGTAGAGAGGACTAGTACCAAAGTTGTAGATCCAAAGTTTAATTGCAATATCACGGTCTCAAAGATGAAAAGGACCAGTCATGTTTTATCAAAAAATTATGATCTAAAAAGATACCTTGATTCCGCAAAATGGACATTTGCACCTGAAATTTCAGAATTGATTCCAAAAGATACTCCTGCATATATTGATAACGGTGAAAAATATGTAGAACGAATTGCAAGAGCTCTTGAATTTTTCAGACAATGCGCCCTTATAGGACCAAGTGGGACGGGCAAAACTCACATTGTATATCTTGTTGCAGAACTTGCAGGCTTGCCATTGTGGGAGATTAACTGTGGCTTACAAACATCTGTCTTTGATCTGTTTGGAAGGTATGTAGGTCTTGGAAAAGAAAACTGGATTGATGGACTGATAACATCATGGTGTAGATATGGTGGAATTTTATATCTTGACGAAGCCAACATGATGAAGCAAGATATCGCTACAAGACTAAACCCTATTCTTGACCAGCGAGGACACATGGTATTGACAGAAAAAGATAATGAGATTATTCAAAGACACAAGGATGCATTTCTTATAATCAGTATGAACCCAGTATCGTCAGAATTTGCCGGAACAAAACCAATCAACGCCGCAATGAGAAGAAGAATGAGTGTCTGGTTGAACTTTGATTACATGAGTGTCGGAACTAAAATTGACCAGAAGGAAATTGATCTTGTTGTAAGAAAGACTGGTGTCAGTCAAAAAGATGCAGAAATTATAATCAAAGTCGGTGCCGAACTACGAAAGCAATACAAGACTGGTGAATTACCTTATGGACCATCAGTCGGTGATCTAATAAACTGGGCAAAAATTATTGCTGACGGTACCTCCCTCTTAGATGCCGCAGACGAGACCATAGTCTCGCTCACAAGTGACGACCATGAAATTCAGGGAATAGTTAGAAAAATTATTAAGAAGACAGCTGAAATGTGAATGGTGCACGAAGAAGAGTTCTATGACTATGTGTACAAGATATTCTATAGTTTTGCAGAAGTAAAGCCTCAAGATGCAGGCATAATATTTTCAAGAACTACCTATCCCGTCTTGGAATCGATTCAAAATCCTATGATGGTAGTACCAGTGCCCAAACTTGTCAATGAAAAATACGTGTTTGAAGGAATGGTCTTTGAAAATACTCCCGAAGACCGAAAAAATATGTGGTCGCTATTTTTGGCCACAATATACCACCTATCATCACATGCTGCCACTTCACCGTACTCAAAATATGAAAAATGGGTAAAGCGAAAAACACCTGACACGTGCTGGCAAGTAATTGATTTTATCGAGGATATTTTAGCTGACAGATATTTGTATCATAAGAACAAGGAAATCTGGCAGAATATTGATAAAATGGGAAAACACATTCTGGAAAACATAAAGGTCCGCGATAAGCGCATGCTTGCTGGCAATTCTGGTACTGTATTTCAAACAATCTGTAATAATTCTGCAGTTGCGTCTGCAAGGGATGAAATTATTCAAAATATTGGGAAGGCTGGGTTTGAAGAAAAATTACTATCTATTGCAACATTTCTCTACAAAAATCGAGAGTCGATAAAAAAAGTCACACTTCCATTTCAAGACCACCATAAACGTTCTTGGAGCCCAAAAATAGAACAGGATGGATTAAATTTTGAACCCTTTGGAATATTTGCAGAGCAGATAGAAAAATTAGATTATCACTGGGAAAACAACCAGTGGCTGAAAAGGAAGATTCTTAGAAGATATTCTAAATACCTCAAAGGTCTAAACTTTGATTCTATAATAATCCCTATTGGAGATCTTAAGGCATATGAAGAAATAAAATTGAGAACTATGCCAATGCTTAGAAGAATTAGGCAACAAATTAGAATGGTGTCAAACCTTGTTGATGATCCAAAAATAGACCAGATAGGTTACATCGATATGCAAATGGCAATACAGGCAGTAGCTTCAGAGGGTGTAACAACTGACATATTTGAAAGAGATGAGCTAAGACGAGGAGAAGAGGCATGGGTCATACTGATTGATAAAAGTGCTAGTATGCAATTACGATTTGACAAACTTCAGGAATTCACAGTAGCTGTTTCAGAGTCTGCTAATGAACTTACAGGTAAGCAAGATGCTTGGGCACTTTATAGCTTTGATAATAATTTTTACGTAATCAAAGACTTTAAGGAAAGATACAATCAGGAAACAAGGGCACGTATAGGCGATATCAAACAAGGCGGATTATCCTTACTACCAGATGGCCTAGAGTTAGCAGCAAGGATACTGATGGACGATCCAAGGGAAAGAAAATTCATATTTGTAATTACTGATGGCCATCCCTCAGGTTATGACAAGATACATGAGGCCTTTTCAAAAACAGTAAAGAAGACCGAGATTTCCGGAATTACACTCATTGGAATTGGCATAACAAAGGCCGTTACCAAGAAATTTAAAAATAGTGCACGAGCAACTGACCTAAAAGAACTTGTTGTCAAATTCATAACTGCCTATAAAACCGCCGCCGCATCTGACATGTAATGCTGAATAGAACTCATGACGAATAGTCAAAAAGGTGCAATTTTTCAGACTAGTATATGTAAGTTGTAGATACATACAAGGTTAGATATCCAAATATGACAAACTTTGGTAATAAAATGTCCAATATGACCCCCAAGAACAGAAAGGCAATCAGCGCAGTGCTGACAACCATTATCATTCTAGTCGCATCAATTGTCTTGGGAACTGGTGTTGTAATTTATAGTACCAGTCTCTTCCAGTCAGGAGGACAGCAACAATCGGTACAGGTACAAGGAGTCAAAACATGGGTAAACTCTACAGATACTACCGGAATAGGCTGGGGTGCATTTTCAGTCAAGAATACGGGTGACAAAATACTCTCAGTTAGCTCCATTGGTATTAGAAGTGTAAGCATTCCGTTTTCAAACTGGTTTGCAGATTCTAATCAAACCGAAGTAAACTCGGGTTCCAACCTGCAAGCAAACTTCAACTATACCAAAAATGATCAGCTAGGCAACCTCATAGGTTCTGCTGCAAACGGCGGTGTAGTATCTCCAGCACTTGGTCCTTCCACATATTGCACTGCAACTGTTAGACCTGCGACTCAAGCTGGATTTACTACAATCATTATAGATACTGATGGTGCAGGAACAAATCTCCCATTGTGTCTAAAACAAGCATCAGGTCCAGTATCGTTGAACCCTGGTCAGGCAGCTATTATTTACTACAAGCTACCAACGGGACTTGTATCTCCTAATGATGCTGGTGTGACAGAAACCGTAAGCATGTTGGCAGGAAACACTCCAATTGCACAGACAGTAAGAATTGCAAACCCTACCTAGAGTAACTCTTAACCTGTTTTATTATTTTAAATTCCTATATGGGATAATTTATTAAAATTTGAATGATCTTTCTCGCAACACTCCCTCATTGGTTTTTACTACCTCATGATCAATGACAATCTGCCAAAAAAGGTGTAATTTTTCAGACAAGTATATGTAAGTTCGAGATACATACAAGCTTACATATCTCCATATGTCAAATTCTAATTAATCAAATATGTCCAATATAAGACCCCAGAACAGAAAGGCAATCAGTGTAGTTATGACCACATTGATTATCTTGGTCGCATCAGTTGTTTTGGGAACAGGCGTTGTATTATTTGGTACTAGCCTTTTCCAGACTGCAGGACAGACTCAGTCTATCCAAAGCCAAGGTATCAAATTATGGGTTAACTCAACAGCACAGGGTACTACTAACTATGCATGGGGGGCAGCAGCTATTAGAAATAACGGAGATGTACTCGTATCAGTGAATACAATACAGATTCGTGGAGTTAGTGTTCCATTTACGAGTTGGTATGTAGATTCTAATCAAACCGAAGTAGGCTCAGGTTCTAACTTCCAAGCAAACTTCAACTATACCAAAAATGATCAGCTAGGCAACATCATAGGTTCTGCTGCAAACGGCGGTGTAGTATCTCCAGCACTTGGTCCTTCCACATATTGCACTGCAACTGTTAGACCTGCGACTCAAGCTGGATTTACTACAATGATTATGGATACTGATGGTGCAGGAACAAATCTCCCATTATGTCTAAAACAGATATCGGCTCCAGTTACTCTGAACCCAGGTGCAAAGATGATTGTGTACTTTAAAATGCCAACAGGTATAATTGGTCCTGTAGACGCAGGTTCCGCAGTCACTGTAAACATCTTCGCTGGTAACGTCGGTGGCCCAGCAACTGTAACTGTCGGAAACCCATAGGGGGCGTTCAAATATACCCACAAATCTATTTTTTGATTTTCGGATTGATTAAAACATGGCAGACAAGAAGCCAAAAAATCAGATTGAAAGTTTTCTAACGTCTGACCTTGTTGTTGAGAATCAAGTAAACCAAATTCCGGAAGGCTTTGAAATAGTAAAAAAATATCCCTTACACCCTCCATTTAGCTATGTCAACATATTATACAATGAAGAAAAATCAATGTACATCTATTTTGTAGATGAACTGAAATTAAACAAAGACGAAGCTGAAACATACAAAAAGTTGTATCGTCTTCTAGAAGAGAGCTTAGAATCAATAGATGAATCCAAGATAAATTCTACATTTGATGAACAACTCAAAGAAGTGATTAAATCTAACGAAAAAATGTTTCTTAACTCTTCCAGCGTAAGTCTTGAGAAAGTCAAATACTATTTAAAAAGAGATATTGACGGATTTGGAATTATCGATGCATTGATGCACGATGTTAACATAGAAGATGTTAGCTGTAGTGGGCCTAATACTCCAATTTACATTTGGCATAGGAATTATGATAGTATTCCGACAAATATTGCATACCCGACACATGATATCTTAAACTCATTTATTTCAAGAATTGTTTTTCGTGCAGGAAAACACATCAGCACAGCATTTCCAATTACTGATCTTGCACTCAAGGGTAATCATAGAATCTCCGTATTATACCAAAAGGAAGTAACTCCCAAAGGTACAAGTTTTACAATAAGAAAATTCAAAGAGGATCCATATACAGTAGTTGATCTCATAAAATTTGGAACAATTAGTTATTCAATAGCCGCATATCTTTGGATGTTAGTTGAAGCAAAAATCTCATTTATTATAATAGGGCCAACAGGAAGTGGAAAAACCACAATACTAAATGCCATCACAGGACTTGTAAATCCAGATTACAAAATTTTCTCAGTAGAGGACGTATCTGAAATCAACATAAATCATGATAACTGGTTTAGCTTAATTTCAAGAAGTGGTTTTGGCCAATCACAAGAGGGTGAAATAGGACTTTATGACTTGATAAAGGCAGGTGTTCGACATAGGCCTGATTATATTATAGTGGGAGAAATTAGAGGTTCTGAAGCTTATGTCATGTTTCAGGCAATGGCTACTGGACACGGAGGATTGTGTACCATGCACGCAGATAGCCTAGAGTCTGCAATAAAAAGACTACAGCAAAAACCAATGGATATTCCACCCGCATATGTCTCTTTGATGAATGTTGCCATTGTTGTTAAAAGAGTAAAGGAAAATGCTACTGGTCAAAGTGCAAGAAGGACCACAACTATAGATGAAATTGAAACCGCGTCAAAATTTAATCATACATTTACTTGGAATCCAAAAAGTGATCATTTTGATGAGAATCTAACAGATAGTCATCTTCTAAAAAAATTATCTGAAACAACTGGGCAAGATTTTCCAGAAATACTAAAGGAACACAAAAAGAGAATGTCTATACTAAAATGGATGCTTCAAAACGATATTCGTGATTATAAAAAAGTCTCAGAGACTATTGGAAAATATTACAGAGATCCTCAATCATTTCTTGACAAAATTGAAATGGGGCAATAGCTGATGCTATCATTTAAGAGTCTAAGCGAGGCTGATTATGCAAAAAAACAGGGTAAAAAGATTGATGGTGAATTGCCTTTTTTTATCGCTATCGTAACACTTCTTGCATCAAGTGGTCTTGGACCATATGTCATACTTCAAAAGATAAAAGAGATTAATTTACTTCCAACAGTCAGACAAGAATCCATAAAACTTCTCAAGAGAATAGATTTGCTTGGAATAGACCCATTAACTGCAATGGGTCAAGCAAAAGACAAGCCCTCATCTAAAGCCCTTGGTGAATTTCTAAGTGGGTATGTATCTGCAATTCAAAGTGGCGGAAATGTGATAAGCTATCTGAAAAGCAAAATGCTAAGCTCCTTTGAAAGACTTGAGAGCCGAGAGAAGGTATCTGTTGAGAAACTAAGTGGAGTAGTTCATGCATGGCTTACCATGCAGATTGTAGTTCTTGCAGTATTCATATTGGTAGCTTCAATTGGCTCGACTCCTCTCTCTGGATACATGTCTGCTCCGACCGCGTCAAATTCCGATCCCCCATACATCATATTGATAATAGCTCCAATAATGTCAGGTTTCTTCATATATGTTGCAAAGGACCTCATGTTTTCAAACATACCTGAACTGAATGCAAAAAAAATCATCAAGTATGCAGTACCTCCAATTGCCATAGGGACTGCATTGATTCTAAGTGGCATACTTTCTCAATTTAATGCAAACTCATACGTATTAGCTATATCCCTAGCAGTTGCTTCTATCTGGCCAACAATTCAATTCCAAAAAACATATCAAAAGAATTTAGATGCTGAGACTGCAACCCCTCAAATTTTACGTGATATAACAGAAGCAAGAAAAGCTGGTATCGGCCCAGAAAAATGTATTGCTCATGCCTGTAACAGAACAGGGTATGGAAAATTTACTCCAGTTGCAAATTCAATAGGAAGTAAATTGGAATGGGGTGTTCCAATCAATAATATTTACGAGTCTATAAAATCTGAAGTAAATAATTTTCAAGTCCTAATAAGTTTTAG
>JANXYF010000070.1 GCA_025350175.1 Nitrosopumilales archaeon
GTCCTCATGGAAATCGATTTTTTGCGTGCAAGACTGGAAGATAAACTATGCGAAATCAGGTTCTGTTGCGTTGGTGAGTGATCGATTAATTTCACTCAAAAATTCTCCCTGTTACAAATCGGGTGATGAATTAAAATTTACACTAGGCATTGATTCCGTTCAGGTTTTAGATTTCGTTAGTTGAAGTTATGAGATTATGTTAGTACCGTGTCGTAAATTCCCAGAGGCGATTCCAAATGCTATAGCACAAGCAATCATGCCTCCTACGATAGCGGCTCCATACAATTGTGCTGTACCTAGTGGAGGTCCGCATGCAGTGTATGCATAGGCTTGTGCTCCACACGGTTGTTGTGCAAATGCTAAGTTAGTACCTGCAATAGTAAGTATACCTACTATCATAGTGATTGCAGTCAATTTTGCCGTACTCAGGTTAACCATGTACTATATACAACATCGCAATATTTACGGCTAACTAAAATTGGAACTGTTACCTTATCGGTTGTTTTCTTTGACTTTTCTCTTTGTTTCCTTCGGTTGACGGTTTAAGATATGTAATCTGTGATTCTTTTTTGATAGAATAATTTTCTAAGGTTGGGATCTCCTACAGTTAGAACTACAATGATTATGATTGCAAGATTAATGAAAAATGTGATCGATCTGACAACAAAACTTGTTCGTAAGTAATTGAAAATAGAGATTCCACATTTTTTTATAATAATTCCTATTGCTATTGTTAGTAAGTTCATTAATACAAAATTGATGTATTCCATAATCCATCCAAATATAGAAGTGATAAAAAGTTGTCGGATATGTCTTTTAAAATATATTCAAAACATCATACCCTGTCAGATAGTAAGTAAGTTTGATCCTACAATTAGGACACCATTCATACCTTAACGTATAATCATCACATTCAGGATTAAGACATGTAGATTCTTTTCTGCAACGAGGACAGATATGATTCTTCAAGATTCTCTCCTACTGGCATTTTGTATTAAGGTTATCCAAAATGTAAGTAGAAATTTTAGTTAGCCGTAAATATTGCGATGTCGTATATACTGTATGGTTATCTTAGGTACAGTAAAACCAACTGTACTCATTATAACGCTAGGTGTACTTGTCATAGCAGGTACTAACTTAGCATTTGCACAACAACCATGTGGAGAGCAACCTTACGTATACAATGTAGGATGCCTTCCACTAGATACAGCACATATGGTAGGTGCCGTGTTAGTGGCAAGTATAGTTGCGTTTGCCATAGCATGTGGAGTAGTAGGCAGTCGTCATAATACAATTCCAAACTTCAAATAACAGATCATAATCCTGAACGGAGTCAGTATCTAATGTGAATTATGATCTATCAACCGATTTTGAACAGAGATAAGATCAATCGTCAATTATACAGAACCCGAAATCAGAGAAACATACAAAACTCAAATGTACCACTCGCCCATAGTTCATTCATGGTATTTCTATCGGTAAATGATCTTGACGTTCAATACCAAAGTCAAGGAAAAAAGGTACATGCTGTAGATCACGTATCATTTACCTTGCAAGAAAATGAGTCCATTGGTATAGCAGGAGAGAGTGGGTGTGGCAAGAGTACTTTGGGTCTTGCAATAATGAAGACACTTCAGGAAAATGCAAGTGTATCAGGTGAGATTCTTTTTGATAACAAATCAATATTGACCATTCCAGTTTCCGAGTTTACTAAAAATATCAGATGGAAACAGATAGCCATGATCTTCCAGGGAGCAATGAATTCTCTAGATCCTGTCTTTACTATTAAAAAACAATTTGAGGAGATTCTAAAAAAACATGATTTTCAAGGTGATTTTAAACAAGTCATAGAGACTGCAATATCTTCAGTAGGATTATCACATTCCATTTTAGACAAGTACCCACATGAAATTAGTGGTGGGATGAAGCAACGAGTTGTAATTGCAATGGCACTGATTTTAAAACCAAAAATGGTGATTGCCGATGAGCCCACCACGGCGCTGGATGTTTTGGTTCAAGCACAGATAATGGCACTGTTGAAAAATCTCAAAAAAAACGGGCTTGGAATCATGTTAATCTCTCATGACTTGGGCATAATTTCCGAGATTGCAGAGAAGATAGGAATCATGTATGCAGGCCAGATTGTAGAGTTTGGCCTATTATCAGACATTTACATCAATCCAAAACATCCCTACACTATTGCCCTATTGAATTCAATTCCCAAACTTGGTAACACTGAAAAAATCATCCCTCTGAAGGGCAATCCACCTAGCCTGATAAATCCCCCAAGTGGATGTAGGTTTTATGATAGATGTCCAAAGGCAATGGAAAAATGTAAGCAAGAACCACCTAAAATCAAGACATCGTCAGGTTTTGTCATGTGTTGGTTACACAAATAATTAATTTCTAAAATACTTTTAAAAATAGAAAATATTTCTACTTTAGACCGACGCCATTATAGTAAGAGTTGTAGACTCTCAATGCATTTGTCATAGAGGTTGCTTGTGCTTGTGCAATCATTGCATTTCTATCTCTGCCATTTGTATCAGTTGGTGTGCTAGTCAAACCATAGTAGCTTCCTTGCAAAGCACGAATGCTTTTATTGTGAATTACATTGAAGATAAATATCGCTTTCTCAAGTGAAGATGCCTCTAGAGGAGTCAAGTTGCGACCGCCATGAGTCATCTCACTGGTAATAGAACCCGGCTTGTAAGTATATGGAATATTTGTTCCGACATATGGAGTAAGATCAAGGAATACTTGGTATCTCTTTGCAAGGTCACTGACTAGAGTAGCAGCTTGTGCCTCAGCTGTATTCTGATTTTGTGTGATCATGGTTTGTCTATCATAAGTTGCAACACTATCAGTTGGAGTACTTGGTGCAAAATTAGAATACTTTTCTTGAATCTTTACTAATTGACTCATGATATCACCTGCTTGTGCATCAGATAATGCAGTTGCACTGGCAATCATTGCATTTCTATCTCTGCCATTTGTATCAGTAGGAGTACTTGAAATTCCGGCATAGTCAGTTGCTCTAAGGTTTGCCAGTTGTGTTACATGAATAACGTCAAATTGTGCTACTGCATTCTGCATTGAAACTTGTGCAGCAGCATCGATATTTCTGCCTCTGCTTGTTTCATCAGTTTGAGTGCTGTTCAGTCCAGTCCAGTTCCTCTTGGATGCATCCAAGTTAGCAAACGTGTAGTAACTCATGTATTTTGCAAGAGCCTTTTGTTCTGCCATTTGTTGTCTTTCGACAATAGTAGTAGTATCATGCGTATAAGTTCCTAGATAACCGTGTGAGATATTGTCATACGGAGTAGCTGAGACTGGTTGAACATACCAAGATGAACCAGTACTGAATAGAAATCCTGAAATCATAACAACAGCTAATAATTTGAAGTTCACGAATTTCTCTCATATCTTAGCCTTTTAAAACTTTGCGATGAACGGGTTTCAGCCTACTGATCGCTTGATATATTTGCGATCGTAACAAATAGCAATGGAAGAGATTCTTTCAGTCAAGAATTTAAAAAAATACTTTACAAAAAAAGGACTGTCGAGAGTAAGCAAAGATACCATTAGAGTGGCCGACGGAATATCATTTTCAATAAAAAGCGGTGAGACACTGATATTGGCCGGAGAATCAGGCTCGGGCAAGACTACAATTGCCCGCATGATACTAGGAGCTTTAGAGCCAGATTCAGGAACCATAAATTTTGAGGGAGAGGAAATTACAAATCAGCAAGACAGTCTAAAAAAAATAAGACTTGGTTGCCAGATGGTTCACCAGGACCCATATGCATCCATCAATCCCAGAATGACAGTTGTAGACATAGTAAGAGAACCGCTTGATATTCACTCCATTGGAAATAAAAAAGAAAGAGAACAGTTAGCTTTGCAAGCACTAAGCCAGGTAAATCTAGAACCAGTGGAAGAGATTGCAACAAAGTACCCTCACATGTTATCAGGTGGCCAAAGACAGAGAGTTGTGATAGCTCGTGCAATTGTTACAAAACCAAAAGTTGTCATTGCCGATGAACCTGTTTCAATGCTTGATGTATCAGTAAGAATTGGAGTGTTGGAACTTATGAAAGAATTACAAGAAAGAATGAAGATTTCTTTTCTGTACATAACACATGATTTAGCTACTGCAAATTATATCGGCAACAGAATTGCAATTTTATATCTTGGAAAGATTGTAGAGGTCGGACCAATAAATGAAATTTTATCAGGCCCACGTCATCCCTATACTCAGGCACTCATAGATTCAATTTCATATCCAGATCCAGAGAATCTTAATAGAGATAGAAAAATTCGCATCAATGATCCTTTAGATATTGATGTGTATCAAGGCTGTAGATTCAGAGCTCGGTGTCCTTATGCCATAGAAAAATGCAAGCAAGAACCAGAACTTGAAGAAATTTCGCAGGGTCGGCAAGCTGCGTGCTTTGTTAAGATAAACTAGTTTGCACTTCAGATAGATTAGAAATTCTATGTGACACCACATGGGATACACCATTTCTTGGAAATACACCATAAATGAGAGTTGCTTTCTTTACTATAGAGTCCTTAAGCGAAACCATAATCATCTGACTTCCTTTTGATCTGTTTTCAAGTATGGTGGCAAGCCGTTCTGTATTTAATGCATCAAGATGTGCATCAACTTCATCTAAAAGATAGAAAGGAGATGGTTTTAGTTTTTGAAGTGCTAGCAAAAATGTAATTGCGGCAAGGGTTTTTTCTCCACCACTAATTGATGTAGATTCTCTTTTTGGTTTATTTGGAAACTGGACAAGATATGATATTCCTGATGAAAATATGTCATCCTCGTTTTGAATCTCAAGCCATGCATTACCTCCAGTCATCTTGCTAAATATTTCTCGGATATCCTTGTCTACTTTATCATATGATTCCAAGAAGGTCTGGCGTTTACCCTTGTCTATCTCTTCAATGAATTTGACTATAGAGTTTCTTTCTTCTTCAAGTTCGTTCTTTCTTGAAGACATGGAACGATACCCAT
The DNA here is from genome assembly GCA_025350175.1 of Nitrosopumilales archaeon. Taxonomy (GTDB): domain Archaea; phylum Thermoproteota; class Nitrososphaeria; order Nitrososphaerales; family Nitrosopumilaceae; genus Nitrosotalea. The sequence goes on from JANXYF010000070.1 coordinate 5,027, forward strand.
TTGAGATTTCCACGTACATGTCAGGAGCTCTAGTATTCAAAGCAGTAGAGAGATTTCTTTTCTCGGACTCTAATTCTATTAGCATTTGATCAACATCAAATGATTCTAAAAGTGTGTCATATCCATAAGATTCCAATGTCTTTCGAATGCGGCTTTCGTTTTCTGTGAGATCCTGAATATCACGAGATATGGAGTCAGATTGTCGCTCCATGCCGTTTACCTCTTTGCTCAAAGTCCTTTCAGATTCATACAGTCCTTTTAATTTAGAATCATATTCTTTCAGCGTGGAAACAGATGTCCCAGAAGTAGCTATCAGCTGTTGCTCTTTTTCTCTCAAAGTTACAAGTAACATGTCCGCACTTTCTTTCTCTTTTGCAAGGGCTCTTGATTGCACTTCGATATCATATTTTTCATGGTGTAGTGACGACTGTTCTTGAGTCAAAAGCCTAACGTTTGCCTTGAACGAGTTTTCTTCATTTGCCAGGTTGGTCAAGTTACCAGTCAACTCTCTGAATTGCGATGAGATTGTACTATGCGAACTCAGAAGACTGGAGCGCTTTTCATTTAATGACGATAGTAGACTTGCTACCCTTGTCTGGCCTTCATCTGCATAATTTTCATTAGTAAGAGAGATGCGTTCCTCAAGAGATGACTCGTATGACTGGAGTTTTGACAAATTAACCAAGATGCTCTCTTCTCTTCTTCGTAATTGAGAAATTCTTGAGGAGTGTAGCTCTTCAGACATGTTCAGTGTTTTCAATTTTGCCTTGATATCAGAAAGACTAAGACCTACATTTGCAAATCCAGTCTCGGATGAGTTGTACCTATTATCGAGGCTGTCCATAATTCTTTCAAGTTTTTTTAGCTGTCCCTTTTTATTTTGAATAAATCGTCGCAACAACTCTATAGATTCAACCAGTCCATCTACAGACGTACTTAGTAGAATTATTTTTGTCAGGTGAGATACCTTAGAGTTTACATCAACTATTACAGCATTTGCGTCAGCTTCAAAGAATTGTCCGTCAGTAGTTACTGATCTATATCCCTTCTTTGAAAACTCGTATGCTTTTTCCTTTGAATCTACAAGTACAATGTTTCCAAAAATGAAATTTTTAAGAGATTCAAACTTTTCTTCGCAATTGACAAACTCAGATAACACTCCAAGTACTCCAGGTTCTTTAATGATGGAAATTTTGGAGTTGGATATTGCGTCAAGTGGGATAATTCTAATCTTTGGCAATTTTTTATCTTGTGCAAATTCAGCTAGTCCAAGTAAAGTAGCAAAATCATTTACAACCAATCCTTTGAGCCAATCAGAACCAACTGCAAGCAGTGGTCGTTCATATTGTTTATCCCATGTTAGAATCTCAAAGACTAGGCCTTGAATTCCAAGTCGCTTTGAATCTTCTTTGAGTTTTGCAATGGAATAATCTTCATGCATTACTTCTTTTACGACTTTGATCTTTGCTTCATATTGTGCAGCAGCTTTGCTTGCTTTTTCAAAAATTAGTGTTGTTTCTTCTATGTCTTTTTCAATCTTGACACGCCTCTCACGTAGATTCCCAAGTCTTGATTTTAGATCATTGATTACTTCTTCATGGCCTGCTCGTACTTGACGAAGTTTTCTCTCAAGGTCCAAAAGATTCTCTTTTTCTTCAAGTATGGACTTGATTCTAGATGAGTTTTGTTCTATCTTATTTTGAATATCATGACGCTCTTGTTCTAATTTGGATAAAGAAAGTTTTGTGTCGTTTAATTGGTCTGTAAGACTTCGTATCTTTTCATCAACGCGCATTTTATTTGTAGCAATCTGTGATTGTTGTTTTAACACTTGATTGATCTCAAAATCCACAGAGGCAAGTTCAACATTTGCAGTCTTTCGTGTTTCATTAATTGTTCCAATAGAATTTTTCAGCTCAATCATTTGATTTTCCAAAACAGAGCGTCTTTCATTTAATGTTGAAAGTTCAGATTGAATTTCAGGCAATCTAGAATCCACCTGTAAAAGTCTTCTTGAATTAGTAGCAAGTTTACTGTTTGCAGCTTCAAATTGATGCATTGCAGACGCAAGTTCAGAGTCAATTGCAGCTTTTGCTTGATTGTACACATTTACTTCGTCCATGAACTTTTGTTTTTCTTCTTCAAGTTTTTTTATTTCATCACGAAGTTGTGCACGTTGTTCATCAAGTTTCTTTGATTCAGACTGGATTGCGTGTAAGTTTCGCTCCTTTGAAATTTTATTAGTTTCAATATCACGGAGTTTATTTGAAGACTGTATTGCGTATAGTCGTTTGAGTTCTTTATCTAAAACATCATATCTGAGTTGGTTATTTCTTTCTTCTTCTAACTCATCAATGCGTTTTTTGATCTCATCCATTCTAGCAAGTGCGATCTCAAGTCTCCTGTCTGCCTCATCGAGTTGTTTTAGTGACTCGGTCTTTTTTTCGTCAAAATATGCTAATCCTATGATATCCTCTATAATCTTCCTCCTTTCTTCAGCATTAAATTCAGAGATTCTGGTGATTGTTCCCTGCTGTACTATGTTGAGCTTGTGAATGCCACAGTTTGCTACCTCAAGGACATCTAGGACATAGTTTCGGAGTACCTTTTTTTGGTTTAAATAGTAAATATTCTCGCCATTTTCATCCATCTCACGGGTTATTATTACAGCATTAGAGTCAACAGGAATCTTTCTATCAGTATTATCAAAATGGCAGCTTACACGGGCTATTTTGGCACCGTGCTTTGCATTATCAACATCATGTAGCAATGAACGAAGCTTGTCTACCCTCATCACTTTGGGAGAGTTTTCACCAAGCGAAAACGAGATGGCATCAAGTATGTTACTCTTACCTGAACCGTTTGCTCCAGATATTGCGACCAATCCTTGTTCAAAATTTACTATTGTATTCTTATATCCAAATGACTTGAAGCCAAAGATCTCTAGCTTGCGTATATGTACCAATGCTTCCGATAACCTTTGAGCTGAAATAACAGATTATTGCCAAGTTTCATTGAGCTGCTGAATAAAAATTCTAATGTGATATCTAACTGTCTCGTTTGCCTTCTACAAATTCTGCAAAGGCTTTCTTTGCTTCAGCATATGGCATCTGAATAGGAGGGTGCTTGAAGCAATATGATGAAATGCTTGTCATTGGTCCCGATAGTTTTCTGTCAAGTGCAATCTTTAGTCCTCTGATTGCGTCGATCATTATTCCTGCACTGTTATAGGCATCAATTACTTTGAGTTTTAGATCCAACTTGACTGGGATCTTGCCAAAATATTTTCCTTCCAAGTTTATGTAACATATTTTTTCATTGTCTATAAAATCAACATAATCACTAGGACCTATTCTCATAGGGATATCATAGTCTGCCATGGCCTTGACTGCACTTGTCTTACTGATTCTTTTATCTTCCAATCTCTCTTCATCTAGCATGTTAAAGAAATCCATGTCACCGCCAATGTTTAGTTGATAAGTTCCATCAATCTGTACACCTCTATCTACAAAGAGTTTGACAAGTGTCTTGTGAACAACTGTTGCCCCAAGCTGACTCATTACGTCATCACCTGCAAGTGGAATTTTTTTATCTACAAAAGCTTGTTGCCATTTTGGTTCAGAGGCAATAAAAACTGGAATTGCATTAAGGAATCCTATTCCTGCCTCTAGAGCCTGACTTGCATAATGCCTTACGGCATTGGTACTTCCAACAGGAAGATAATTTACAAGCATTTCTGCTCCCGTGTCTTGAAGAATCTTTTTGACGTTTACATCCGGTTCAGAAGAGTTGGTAACAATTTGGCTCAAGTGTCTGCCTAAACCATCAAAGGTGGGACCTTTTTGAACAGTCACGCCCATGTGTGGCACTTCGGCTACTGTAATAGTATTATTTGGCTTTGCATAGATGGCTTCAGATACATCTTTTCCCACTTTGGTATCTGCAACGTCAAATGCTGCCACCACTTCAATATCCCCTGGTTCATATCCGCCCAGATTATAGGCAGTCAAACCTATTGTATCATGAGTATTTTCTGAATAATATTTTGCGCCTTGAATAATTGCAGAAGCACAGTTGCCCATACCTGCTATTGCAATTTTGATTTTCTTACCCAACTTCGATAGCTAGCAAATAATCCATCATATTAATTACTTGTGATTCTGAGCAGAGGATTTTATAGTCCAGAATCGATTTATGCAATAATGATAAAGCCTGGCAAACCTGTCAAGGACATTTGTATCAAAAAAGGAGATACAATTGATACCATATTTGATCAGATGGCAAAGTCAGGAGGATTTGAATCAAAAAATCTTGTCGAGGGTCTTAATATTTTAACTTCAATGATAGAAGACAAAACATGTCTAAAGTTCATGTCATTTGTTGGTGCAATTGTATCAACAGGTCTCAGAGGTGTAATTACAGACATGGTAAAAAACAAAATGTGTGATGTAATAATTACAACCTGTGGAGCTTTGGACCACGATATAGCTAGACATTATTCTAATTATCTAGAAGGTTCGTTTACAATGGATGACAGTGAACTTATGGAAAAAGAGATTCACAGACTAGGAAACGTTCTAGTTCCAATGAAAAGTTATGGTCCATTGATTGAAGAAAAGATGCAAAAATTTCTTTCACAAGTATACAAAGACGGCAAGAGAGAGGTGTCAACTAGAGACATAACAAAAATTATTGGAGAACAATTGGGTGAAGATTCATTTCTTTACTGGGCTGCCAAAAATAATATTCCTGTCATAGTTCCAGGAATAATGGATGGTGCCGTAGGAAGTCAGATCTGGATGTTTTCACAAAATCACTCTGATTTTAAATTAAATATTTTAGCAGATGGAGATTTATTATCAGGATTAATCTTCAAGGCAAAAAAATCTGGCGCTCTAATGATTGGTGGAGGAATATCAAAACACCATACTTTGTGGTGGAATCAATACAGAGAAGGTCTTGACTATGCAGTATACATTACAACGGCTCAAGAGTTTGACGGTAGCTTGAGTGGTGCGCTTGTCAGAGAAGCAATCTCATGGGGTAAAGTTACAAAGAACGCAAAACAGACTACGATACATGCAGAGGCAACTACAATTCTGCCGTTTATTTATTCGGCACTACTTGCCAAGCTCAAATAGTAAAGATATTTTTGCCGTAAATACTCTCAAATCCTAGATTAGAATAAAATTTTGAGAGGTTGTCCCTCTCATAAGTTTCAAGCATAAGAAAATCTAAATTTCTAGAGTTTACCTCATGAGATGCAAAGTCAATTAAAGAAGCAGCAGACCCTTGTTTTCTCCTAGAAGGAATAGTACCTAGACAGTAAAGCCCCAAGATAGAGTTTTTTTCATACAATGCCATGCATGAACTACTTGATTCGTCTACATAGTATTCGGCTGACGAAATAGAGTTTTTCAATATAACACTTACAGGTTCTGCCCACTCGGGACAATCATATGCTTCACAAAAAATCTGTGTCCATGACGAAATGCTATCAGGAGTTATCTTGATTGCATTAGGTTTCCTTGATGGTAATGTTCTTTTTTTTAATACGTGTTGAGTGTCATGATATACAAATCCTTTACTTTTGAGATTGCTCTCAAGTTCGGGATAGTTTAGAGAGTAGATGTATGGGGTAGAATGGTTTTTTTGAAATTTTTCTACTGATTCTGCAATCATTTTTTCGCTTGTACATGTCATATTTGTCAACTTGTTAAAAAAAAGATCATCTGCAAGTTTGGGATTTAAAAATAAGGTACCGCATTCCAATTGGCTGGCATTACTCCATAGTCCAGTAAAACCAATATCATTTGATTCTATTTTTGGAATCATGGTATGATTCCAAGTATTTCACAAATACGATTGAAATCATTTGGACTAATTCCCTTTCCATTTCTTACATCAATACAGATTTTTTCTAGTGTTCGAAGAGCCATTGGAGAATCAAGATCATTACTTAATGATTGTACAAAATCATCAATTAGATTAGAAATATCTTCATGTGTTCTATCAGAGACGTTAGACTTTGTAAATTGAATTAAATCTAGTAATGGTTTTTTTGCCAATAGATCTTGCTCAGAAAAATCAATGTCATCATGATAGTGTTTGGAAAAAACATACAAACGAATGAGATTCTGGTCATATTTTTTAATCAAGTCCTGTACCCACACAACATTTCCAAGCGACTTGGACATTTTTTCTCCTCCAGACAAAACAAGTCCCACGTGTACCCATGATTTAACAGGAACATCAGAGCCCGATAGAAGTTGATACTGTGCAAGATGTGCCTCATGGTGAGGATACAAGAGTTCCCTAGCACCTCCATGAATGTCATAATTCTTACCAAAATTCTCTATTGCTACAGCAGTATCTTGCATATGCCACCATGGAATGCCCTCTCCAAGTTCACTTTTCCACGAGAAATCAAAATCTTCAGTACAATTCCATAACATGACATCTTCAGGATTTTTCTTTCCAGGTCCAATATCTAATCGATGCATGCTCAATTGTTCCTTTGTTTGGTGAGAAATCTTGCCATAGTTTTTCACTCTGGAAATATCCAGATAGACATTGCCATGAGCCATGTAAGCAACTTGCTTTTGAATTAATGTCAAAACTTGTTTTTCTATATTTGAAACATAGTCTGAAACATATGCAAGTCTGTTGATACTTTGTATGTTTAGTGCCTCAAGATCTTTTACAAATGCAGACGCATAAAATTTGGCAACATCTTTGTAGGTTGTAGAAGTTTCTTTGGCTTTGTTAAAGACATTTTGATTGATATCTGTCATGTTCACAAGAACATCAGTTCGAAGTCCTTGATCATTTAAACATCTAGATAGAAGATCATAGGTCAAGAAGATTCGTGCATGTCCTAAATGAGTATAGTCGTAAACAGTTGGACCGCAGATGAATATCTTTACAAGACTTTTTTCAAATGGAACAAAGTCTTCTTTGGATGATGAAAAAGAATTAAAAAGTTTGAGCATTTTTTGACTTAACGTCCACCCTGAGATAGAATTGGAGTTAGCGTCACAGTAGAACGAACCTTTGCAAGTCGTCTAATTTTGTGTGTTATAATAGTCTCTAGTACAGATTGGGAATCAGCTTGTAATTTTACAAATATGTCATAGATTCCATATGTACCTCTCACTTCTTTTACTTCAGGAATTTTTGTAAGCTCAGATATAATATCTACTTCAGAGCCTAGGTCACAGTTAACCAGTATGTAGAGTGATTCCATGAATAAAATCTGTTTTCGCTACATAAAATGATATCCATATTTAAAAAGGCGTGTTCAATAACCCCCGTATGGCAAATGATACTGTATTTGTAAGAGAGATAATTCCAATCGATATAAAAGATGGCTATCTCATTGATGGTTTTCCATACACCGGTTTAGCTAATGCCATAGCAACTGAATCACTTGTCAACAACACATCCAAGTTTGAACTAGCAGGTGTTCTTGATTCAGAATCATTTCCTCCAATTAGCATAGTAAGAGATGAGGTGCCAAATTTTCCAGCAAGGATTCTAGTCAATAAAGAACTCAATCTAGCTGTATTTTCATCATATCTCACTCCGCATGAGTCAGTTCATCGCGAAGTAGCAAAAACCATGTTAAAATGGGCAAGTGACCACAAGTGCTCATTTATCATCAGTAGCTCTGCAATCAAGACTAATGAAGACGCGCCTTTTGTAATAGGAGTAGGAAGTACAGGTGAGGCAAAGAAAAAGCTACTGGATGTAAACATTCCAGTATTAAAAAATGGTACCATTCCAGGAATTCCAGGAATTTTGCTAAATGAAGGACTGTTATCAAATATCAATGTCATAGTACTGTTGTGCAAAGCTAGGGAATCAGGTCCTGATTATAGAGCAGGTGCTGAGATTTGCATGGCAATGTCAAAACTAGTTCCAGGGGCTTCATGTGATCTTAAATCATTACTAAACGAAGCTGAAGGCATTGAAGAACACCTCAAACAGACCGAGCAAGATGCAGGTCCAATTCGAGATGCAATTTACGGATGACATACCAAGAACATTCCATTTCAATAGATAACTTGGAGAAATTTTTAAGAACTTTAGATTCTGATGAAGGTATAAGAATTGATAATGAATCAGGTCATGTATTTATCAACAAAACTTCAAAAAGATATTGTATAAATATTTCAAATAATAACAAAGATGAATTCATCTACAAAGATACCGTACGAGAAACAATTGATTTTCTAAAAAACATCATAACCCAAACATCAAAAATTTTTGCGTATTAGAAATTTTATCCACAATCTAATTCTTCAACATCAGATTTACATTGAGAGTTAAATTGAGATATTTTTGTATTTAGCATGTCACAGGTTTGAGAATCTTTTGCCACATCATATTTTTGTATTTGAATAGCAATATCCAGCTGACGCAATGGGCAGACATTTGAGGATTCGGCATCATATGAGACAAATGCAAGAATTGAACCAACTACAATTATAATTAAAATCCACTTTTGCTGCTTATTGAGGGTTTTAACTTTTGGAAACATCTATCTCTATAGTTGAGACGTTTCTTTCTTTTCCATCTTTTGATATCAATCTCTCAGAGAAGATTCTCACACTACTCACTCTATACCCCATTGCATTCATTCTTTTAACTATCATTTGAGATACATCTACTGCAGTGATTATACTTCTGCCTCTTGCCTTTACGGTAACAAAAGGCTCATTTGCTAAAAGTGTAAGAGTAGCATTAAGATATGTCAAAATTGGTTTTTTACCAATAAAGACGATATTAGGCGGCCTTGACATACGACAACTCTTGTTGTGTTTTATTTAATGGTTAAGATTCTTTTTTTCAATATATCGCTGCAGGATATTTTCAATATCATCAGATTGCGATTGTTTTACCTCATCGATTACATCTTTTTCTGTTATTTCATAACAATTTAGCATTTCATTTTTTTCTTTATAAAATAACAATATTTTTTCTTGATATAGACAATAGTATAGTTTATCAATTTCCATTTTCTCCGATCTTATTTTAACACCATCAGATTCTACTACAATAGGATAATCCACATTCAATTTATGATTACAGGATATTTAGATTATATCAATAGATAAATTCCGAAATATAGCCAATAACGTAATAAGGATTTCAAATTATAAATTAATTGTGTCAGGTAGAGTTGTATTCCATATTGATTTTGATTATTTTTATGCCCAGTGTGAAGAAATACGCAAGCCAGATTTGAAGACAAAGCCTGTCGCAGTATGCGTATATTCAGACCGTGGCGGAGACAGCGGAGCAATTGCAACTGCCAATTATCTGGCAAGAAGATATGGCGTAAAATCTGGAATGCCAATCAAGTTTGCAAAAAAGAAGTTAGAAGATATTCCAGAGGCAGTATTTTTGCCTACAGATTTTGATTACTATGCAGAAGTTTCAGAGAGTGCAATGAACATAATCAGAAGATATGCTGATGTTTTTGAATACGTGGGAAAAGATGAAGCGTATCTAGATATTACAAAACGGGTTGAATCTGATTTTAAAAGAGCGGCGCATCTTGCACAGCAACTAAAGAATGTATTACACAGTACAGTGAAGTTATCAAGTACCGTCGGGATTTCATCAAACAAGATTGTCTCCAAGATTGCCTCAGACTACAAAAAACCAGACGGTCTTACCATAGTAGAGCCAGAAAATGTAGAATCATTTTTGGATCCTTTGCCAATAAGATCAATTCCAGGAATTGGTAAAAAATCTGAAGAAAAACTTGCTGAAATCGGCCTTGAAACAATATCACAACTTCGCATGGTGGATGTCTTTACACTAAACGGATTATTTGGAAGAAAAGTTGGAACTTACATCTACAACGCAGCACGAGGTATTGACGATGAACCGGTATCTCCTAGACATGACCCAGTCCAGTATAGTAGAATTATTACACTAAAACAAGATTCCAAAGATTTCGATTTTCTCGTAAATGATTTAGAAAAGTTGTGCTATGATCTACACCAAGCAATTGTAAAAGATGGAATATTGTTCAAGTCTGTAGGGATACAATTTGTAAATTCTGATCTTTCAAGCAGAACAAAATCAAGGACTCTAAAAAATCACACGTCTGGTCTTGATGAATTAAAAAAAGCTGCAATCCAATTGCTAAAAGAATCATTAGAAGACCAAAGACTTCGTATCAGAAGACTAGGAGTTCGAGTTTCAGATTTCTCACAGATTCACGGACAGGTAGACATTACAAGATTTTTTTAAACTTGTACACCTACTCGGGATGCTAGTCTCTTATGTTCGTCATGAGATATCCATTCCACGTGCAGATATTCAAATATCTCAGCATCTTTCATGCCAAGCCTTCTTGCCTCCTCAACTGCAATCTCATACGCCTCTATCTCGGTAGGCCTATCAACATATGCGTATGAGGAGTCATAAAGATCAAGGCCTTGCCTTTGTTGTTTTACATGTACCAGTTCATGAATTATATCCAGATAGAGAATTTTTTTCTCTGAATTTTTGAGATGGTCTTTTCCTACTACAATTGATGCATCCTCATTTTTAACATGCATGTAATGGCTGCTTCCATCTACTATTACAGAGGTATTTTCAAACACGTCTTCTAGAACTTCATAAGATTGGAAAACTTTGAAAAGAATTTCGACTGTTTTAAGATTTACAAATATGTCTTCTAGAGTATAGATTCCATCTTGTAAGTCTCTATTTACTTGGATCCTGTTCATGTTTTGCAACCTCTAGTTTTTTGATACGTTTTGTTTCAACATACGTAACGATGAGCAGGAAGATAAAGAGCCACGGTAGAAACATGATCTCTCCTGCTATACCATGAAATGATTCAAACTCATTTACATTTGTAGATACCTTGAGGACAAAAATAGATAGCGAAAATATTCTTATTACGTTTACAGTTATTGTTCCCACTACTCCAAGTGCAAAGTAAACAATCTTTCTATTCCTTGGAATATTCATCTTTAACAAAAATGCCATCATCACAAGAGAATAGATGATAATACTGTGAACACCTGCAGATGGCCAGAACACTTGCAATGCAAATGGACCATGGTCTCCATTTAGAAACATGACATTACTTTGTGAAGTTGCATGACCTAGATGAAATGCACCAATAAGAAAGACATCAAGTTTTACAAGATATGGCACTACATATTGCAACGGGCCTAGTGAATCATATGGGAAGAATGTATCAAGTGAAAGTATGATGGCAGTTCCTGCGGTATATATCGGGCCTGCAGGAGATATTCGAATCCATTTTTTACCAAACAAAATTGTCATACTTGCTATAAAAAATGCAGCCAGCACAATAAAGTCCCACATCCAGGTCCAAGAATATACTATTTGTACATGGAATTGAGGGGCAATAGAAATAAGGTAATCTTTCAAACCTAGCTCTAAACTGATGAGATAGACAATCACTATGCCTGCAAGAGGCATTATTGCAAGTAATTTCTTCTTCGGAATCTCTAATTTTAGACCGATTAGTTCTGCAGCGATAAAAGCCATGGCAAAGAGAAATCCGCCCCTTCCTTGATTCCAGCCAAGACTAAATGAATTTGGAAATACAACCAGAGCAAATATCACAGGTGATGCAAGTATTGCCAGTGCAAATATGACGCTCTTGTTTTGCAATATATCAAGTCCAGATTGTGTTAAATAAAAACTCTAGCAACTAGAAAAAATCTGAAATTGATTTTTGCTTTTTTGCCTGATACAACCTACTGTGAGAAAGCCACTCATTTTTTCCTACGCTTAATGCCTTGCAAGCATTGTCAAGCCCCTCTAGAAAATTTGGAACTATGGCAGGTTTTTGTTTTAATGCCATACGTACTCCCTCCCTTACTTGCCAAACACCGACAGGCACTGCATATTCTGGCCTTATCTCACGCAGTACCATTACAGCTGCTTGAGATTTATGTTCTGTAAGATATTCTGATACTGCAAGTCTTGATGCAAAATGAGCGCCCGCAGTTTCAGGATAGTGTGTCATTCCGCGTATATCTTCAAAATCAGAACCAAATCCTACATCTCCCTTTTCATCATACCATGCTTCTTGCATCTCAAACATCCACCTGCTTGGAAACATTATGACACAAAAATAGTTACCCAGATGATTATACGAAAACACCAGAGTTGTGTCAAGTATATCATATTCGATTATTTTTCCTACAAGTGTTTTTGAGACAATGTCATCTGTTGCAGTAATGCTCCAGCGAGTAGGAACAAGTTTGCGGTTTTTGCCAAACATTCCAATGCTAAAGCACTTTTGAATTCTTGAAATCTCTATACCCTTATTGTAAAGACCCACTATGGCATCTTGAGCCAGAAGATCTTTGTCATAATATGACTTTTGGATCTGTTTATCAGAAGATGAGTTTGAAAATGTGGCAGATTTTATTTCTCCGATTGGTCCAAAAATAGGACTATCGCCATCAATGGATACAACTGGTGAGGCGTTTTTTACAAGTTCCATCTGTGCGTCAGTTGACTTGACTGACATGGACATCTCTTGCAGGCTCTCAATGTATCGTTGTCCAACATCTTCTATCTTGACTGGTTTTATTCCTCGTACAAGGCTTAGCCTGTAATTTACTATATCCTCAAGATTTTTTCCAACCCATTTTTCTGGAGAATCAAGGATTGTAGTATCTCCATGAATAGGAGGCAACATCGGACCTACCAAAACTTTGGGATAACCATATGCTCCGACAAACACAGATGGCGGAGTGGAACCGTCAACATGATCAGATGAAAAGAGATGTCCGTAACGAGAAAGGTACTCTTTCCAGTTTGATTCAATTGCCTTTCGAATCTCTGCAGCAGTGCGCTTCACATGGTGTCTAGTATAATCATGCTAATAATATTATTCAGTTAATCTGTTTTGAGTTATATTCAGCTTGTTTGTAATTTTATAATATGGACTCGGAAACTTTTGGTGTAGAAAAAGGATACGGTCTACAAGCTGTGGAATGGATGAATGAGGAGGCAAAAAAATCAGGCTTGAAGTTTGAGGCAAGACTATACAATCATGAAATTACAACAAAGAATTTTGGCATATTTGAGATGTATTCATTAATTGCAGATCCAAAAGCTGCAAGAGAGTTAACAATGAAGGTAAGCAAGCGATTTAAGATCAAAGTCATTGAAGGTGGATACAAGACAAGGAAACTTTTGGTAAAGATGGCCAAAAACGAGTATGGCATGATAAAAAAAGGAGATAGGATTGTAGGCCAGATTGAATTTGAGTCACCTAGATTTTCACGGGGGGACTGGAAAGTAACAAAAGAAGAGAGAAAATAACAATATAACAAGTTTCCAACATAGCAATTTATTATAATTAAAAATTAACAGGTGTTTACAGTAAGATTACTTTTCCCATTTTTACAAATTAAATATGCGTGATGATTTTCTTGCAATTCCTTTAACCATTTCATCCATCCATTATTTGCCTTTATCTGAGATAGGTCATATGTACACAATATAGAGCCGTTTAGTTTGTCAAAGACACTATTATGAAGTATTTTTTCCCATTTCGTTTGAATTGCCATTGCTATTTCTATTCCTACATCTGGAATAGCCCTTCCCACTATTCTAAAAGGCATTTCCAGATTTGGCAACATCTTTTGGAAGGTTGTTTGAATGGAATCTAAAAAATCCAAAGTGTCTTCTGCAGGATTTCCAATATTAAGAATTTTTAGTAATCCTTTCTTTTTATAATGACTTAGATCAATGCCAAAAGATAGCATCTCTTTTTCAACTTGTTTTACGTCATCACGGGTAAGATAAATCGCCAATTCGTTTTTTTCTAGACCTTCTGTTATGAACTCAAATTCTATTTTACGACCCATTGAGACATCATCGTATGCAACCATTAGGTGTTTTTTAGAATCAAGTGAGCCAAAAGATAATTGTGAATTCATGTGATTAAAATTAGTACTGGGAAATCTATATAGTTTTAGGGATTAAAAGACAAGGATGCTTTTGCAAGCAATTGAGCAACTTTAACTGGTTCAGGTATAGAACCTTGGATAGTAAGCAAGTCTAGAAATTTTTTGGCCTCTTCAAATAAACAACCTTCGTTTCTTAGGTATAGTTTGTATCCAGTGTGTAAAGTAATCTCTGTTCTTTTTCCGAGTTTGTGATATTGTTCTAGTTTTGTTTCATATGAATTTGGAAAATGATGTCGTATTGCATCTTCAATTCCTCCTGATTCTTCATATGTAACTCCTATGATTGGAATTTTTGTAGTCTCCCAGATTTTCTTGATATCTATAATATTATACATGGAGATTACGAGGCCCGAGATTATTATATAACTAATGTCATCTCGATTAAGTCTAGAGTACATGTCAAGAATTGCCCAGCTGCATCATCTCCTTCTATTGTACATTTTCCAAACACAAATCCATCAATGATAAAATCTCGCCTAATTACTACACCTGCAAGTCTAGAGAAACTATCACCTTGCTTGAAACTCTCGGCAATAGCAAGGCCTCTAAGGCCCTTCTTTTCAAGATGTATGTGATTCATTATTTTTTATTTTTGAAAATCTTCTATAAACCAAACCTATGACAACCATGCAAATTGCAGTTAAAACAGACCACGAAGCCAATGCAGTAGTATCAAGTAGAGTCAAATCTTATAGAAAGTTACCCGCTAGAGGTATTTTAGTCAAATCAAATATGCTCTGTAACTCATGAGTACAATTAGCACCAGGATATGAGTATTATTTCTTCATAAAACTAGTCTCTTTTCATTTTACTTTCTTGGAATGGTTTTGCATCAGTCCAGCAATAATCAAAATAATCTACACACCATTCTTGAAACAACTGATCATTTCCATAAAATCCTTCACCAAGATCAACCTCTCCAGATTTACTTGGAAACATTACACATCCCTCCTTTTCGTTTAGTATCACTACAACAGATACGTCGTCTTTCATTTTATTTTTCCACTGCCAACTATTCGGATTGACGTTGATTCTGGTTTTAGTATAACACAAATATCGCCTTTTTCATACGCCGCAGGTTTTCCAAGGGAGAGTTTCATAGGATTAAGTGAGACAATCTTGACTGGTCTTATTTGCAAACATATACTTGCAAGAAACATCTGATTTGCTGCAAGAGTATCTTTGAAAAATTTGCTCTGGATATAATCAATCTCAATCTCTTGTGATGTGAGAACTGTATCAGGAAGACAGAGTGTATCTCCTCTTTGAATGTCATCAGGTGTAACACCCTTTGCTGCAATACCTACCCTTGCAGGAGAAACTGCTTCGGCAACAGTATCATCATGCATTTGAATTGATTTTACCATTACATCCATACCTTTTGGAAAAAGTTTGAGTGTGTCATACTGTTTTACTTTACCTTGGACAACCTTACCTAGAATTACTGCCCCTACACCCTTGACATCAAAACAATGATCAATTATGATTTTAGGTTTACCATCTGTTGAAACAGGTTCTAGCTTATCAATTTCTTGCTTTAAGTTTTCAGGCTCAACTATGGCATATTGTTCTACGACTGTTCCCTTTATCATTGAAAGCAACGTGTTTCTGTCAACATCAAACGTATGTGATAAGATACCTTTTTTCTTTCCTAAAACATCTAGTGCGATTATTTGCTCGCCTGTAAATTTATCCAATTTTGTGACATGTAGTATTACATACTCACCCATACTAATTGCCTGAAAGAGCGGCTGTATCTTGTCTGGAAATGAGGTAGGAATAGTCCAGGTACGTAGTGTATCAGATTCTTTTCTATCATAAATTGTAATATCAGTTGCAGTTCCTTTCTTTCCAAAATCTTTGGCAAGTGATTCATCACCAAGTAATGTGAAATTTATCGACTTCATTTTACTTGTAAAAATTATTGTCTAGTAAAATATCTTGTGGAGTTTATGTATAGTTAAAATTTATCATTCGGCATTCTATTGGATTTACCAGCCACGTTGAGCCAGTATTGGGGCAATAGCAGGATCTACACATGCAGGTGAACCATCTTCTGCCTTAAAGATCAGTGTAAAGCCTTGCTTGCATTGTACATCTTTTGGAGCAACTCCAGCTTTTACTTGCTCTAATGGCAACAACATCATCTTTGGTGTAACCACAACAGGTGGTGAAACTGTGGAATTGGTTGGGGTCATGGTTTTATTCATTGCGGAAGGTATTGAAGTTTGATTCATACCTGATGGCATGGTCATTGTTTTATTCGTACTTGTTTGATTAGCCATTGCTTGAGTAGTTGGAGTACCCGTAGTAAAACCTGGTCCGTATGCTGCATAAGATATACCTAATGGTAAGATTAATGCACTTACCAAAAACATGACAATTATCGATAATGTTGTAATTTTCAACACTGACCCTTTTTCTAATAGACATTTAAGGGTTGAGAAGAAATTTTCATCATATCAACTGTGAATATTATTACACTAGGTTCTGGCAGGTCTATTTTGGAACAATGTTAAAAATTGTACCCATCAAAGATTTTCCTCCAATAATTGCCCCAATAGATAGTCCGACATTTGCAACTATGTTAAACGCTACGAGGCCCAATTGTTTGATTTCAAGAAGATTACTTGTTTCAAATGCAAAGGACGACATGGTTGTAAGTGATCCACAAAATCCTACTGCTACAAACAATGTATAGTTTTGATCAAGGTTCCAGTGCAAAGTTATAACTGCAAAAAGACCCAGAATAAAACTGCCAACAACGTTTACAATCAATACATTTAGTGGAAGAATTCCTAAAAGCAGTGGAGATTCTGTCATCTTGTATCTAAGAAAGGCTCCCAAAACTGCACCTGCCGCAATTAATACAATTACAATTGGCTTCATTTTTGCTTAACCGCATCATTTGCTCAATATAACTGCAAGAATCAGATCTACTTTATAATTTAATTCAAGTCGAGAATTCACGAGTAATTTCCAGGGGATAAAACTTGGTTTATTAGTATTTTGTAAAAACTTGAAACCCATTTTAGTTAGTTGTAGTCGTAGTAATTTTGCATCAAGTTTTACCTTGACAGAATTTTTACCTCGTTCATAATCATACGGATCGGACAGTATTACAAATTTACTAGTGTGATGGCGAATAATTTTCAATAATTTCACAGGTTCAATCAATTCCAACACATTAAGAGCTACACTCAACTCGAATTTTTTATTGCCAAATGGGTGCGACAAGGAATCTGCTAGGAAAAAATCAGAGTTTTTAATTTTGTGTTTTTTTGCTTCCAACAAGGCAAAAAATGATTTATCTATTCCAAAGACTTGACCGTGATATTTTGCCAAAATCTCAGATATCATTCCTACAGAACACCCATGTTCTATAACAGATACACATTTTGGAAGTTTCATTATAGTATTTTTGATTTTTGCTTCAAATTCTGTGTGTGTACTTTTTTCATATATTGCAACCCAGTTCTTTTCCAAATCTGTCGTATCTTCTCCAACATGTTTGATTTCTTGTAGAGATTTTCTTATCAAAGATTTGATTTTTGGATTTTTTGCATGTAGTAAAAGATATCCTCCCAATTTGGATCTAATTGAAAAATGGAAAGATAGGCTTTCTAGTAAAAACGGAATTGATGAAATTATAGGATATTTACCTTCACAGTGCATACATGAAAGAATCCCCTCAATAACTTCATTTTCCTTCTCAAAGATTTCAAGTTCTAATTTGTGTCCACATTTGACACATCTCAGATACTGCAAGCTAGATTCACGCAATAAAATTCAACACCCATCAAGAGATTAATGCCCAGGTTATAATTTGTTAGACTAAAATATCAACAAACAATTTGGACATACATGATAACAGTAGATTGCAGAAGCATATCGTCTTTAAAATCTCCACTAGCCATTTATACATCTGACCAGGTGGGAGCAGTACCAGCTTTGAAGATAAATGAATTCATGCTTGCTCCGGTAAGCGATGAAGAGATTGATTCTGGCAGAGTCATAAAAGCAATCAAAAGTTTTCTAGAGTCTCTATCCATTGAGAAACACTTTGCAGTCATACAGAAAAAAAATACAATTTCCATCATACCATTAGATGATTACAAATTAGAAGAACAGCCAACTCGTCCAACAGACCAGTTTTTCTCTTGTGTACATTGTGGTCATCTAACTCAGTTTGAGACAGTTCACAGAAACCACATGAAAATACATTATTTGTAGGATAGTAAAAAAGTTGGAATATTTTGTTTATTGAGATACGACTTCGTAAAACGTGGGTTTTGGAAGACCTTCCATGAAAGAATGTCCCTTGGATTGTATCCTAAAGTGTTCCTGAGTCTTATGCATGGTTTCAAATTTTTCCTTGGTTTCAAATTCTACCAAAATTATATGCTTGCCATTATGTGTCTCAAGTAGTCTTCTCCTTACAAAGCCATCAAATTTTGAAAGTTCTGCGTTGGATTCCTTGATCCAATTTTTAAATTCGTTTTCAGAACCTTTCTTTATCTGAATTTCAGCTGTAACTACAAACATGAAATTATACCATATTGATTTCCATAAGAATATTTCTAAGATTCTCACATCTAGTAAATGGCAGATACACATACCTAATGCCAACACATCACTCTATCTCAATAATGCTAAATAACGGAGTAATTCGATCAAAATGTATGAATGAAAAGCTCTTGGCATATGGAGCCATCATTGGTGCCATAATCATAATGTCAACCATAGTGTTCCCATTTTGGAATTTAATTCCAACCATGGTTACAGAAAAACTCAGAGTTGTTTATGTAGAGGCTGGAAAATGTACCGCAGAAACAAAGGATGGATATATCATTCGCAACATACCTTGTGATGCAAAGATTGGAGATAACATCACTGCGTCATACGATGTTAAAGTAAAAGATAGAGAGCACAAAATTTAGTCAATTATAAAAGTTTTAGATCTTTTGTAACTTTATCTATCATCTCTTCTGGTGCAGGTCCTATTGAGATACAAGTGACTGTTCCAGGCTCTATCTGAGTGTGTCCTGCATCTGTTACTTCAGACCAAGGCAGATCATGCGATATTGCATCTCGTTTTACTTTATCCAATTCTGATAAGCTTGATACCTTGAGAACAACTTTTTGCTGACCATATCTTTCCCATTGATCATACCATTCTCTTTTTGATTTTCTTACATGTTCCGCACCTAAAACACACGCATGTCCCACCTGGGCAGCAATCTTTCCAGTGCCCATTTCAAGATCTTTTCTTACAACTATTACCTGTTTAATTATACCCATACTAGATTGAAATAATATTAGGGCATGTTAAACTTTTGAATTATTTTGTAGTAAAAAAACTGGAACAACCTAAAGAGACAGTAATACTCAATGTCATATCCATAAATAACGGGTTTGTCCCATTACATACATGCCAGGTATGAAATGCGTATCATGCGGAATTGGATTCTTTTCAGCTACTGGATCAGACAAATGTTCCAAGTGCTCAGGCAAGGGAGACCATCACGAAGCCGCAGAAAGTCACGACTCTTGTGGTTGCGGTCATAGCCACTAAAACCCATTTTTTCATATAAACATACAAAACAATTTTTCCAAAATACATATTGAATTAATAGTGAATACATTGATAAAAAATATCATGGACTATGACGTAGTAATAGCAGGTGGAAGTGTTGCAGGATTATTATGTGCACGAGAGATTGCAGCAAAAAACCACAAAGTCCTCGTCATTGAAGAAGACTATGAAATTGGAACTCCAGAGCATTGTGGAGGAGTAGTAAGCATTCCAGCAATGGATGACTTGGGGGTAATACCAATGAGGGCCACACTTGACAACAAGATACGCTCTGCTACAATAGTTGCACCATCTGGAAAAAGTTTTACGCTTGATGCAAGACCACAGCAGGTCATAGTCTTGGATAGACGTGAGTTTGACAAACAGATTGCACATCAAGCCCAAGTCAACGGAGCAGAGATTAGGGTAAAATCATCATTAAGAGAGATAACAAAAGACGGTGTAAGAACTTCAGACGGTGAAATAAAATGCAAGGTAGTAGTTGATGCTAGAGGAGTATCATCGCTTATCCACAAAGACAGAACAGGTACACTCCAGTCAGCACAGTACGAAGTCTTTGCAGATTGGATAGATAAGGAAAGGATTGAAGTTCATCTGGATCAAGAAAAATATCCTGGATTTTTTGCATGGGTCATACCAACAAGAAGAGATGAAGCTAAAATAGGAGTTGCGGGAAGAGGAATAAATCCAGCACTAGTAATAGAAGAATTTCTCAAGAAAAAAGGAAAGCATTCAACGATTAGAAAAATATTTGCGCCAATTTGGATTAAAGGGCCAATCAAAGAGTTTGTCACGGGGAATGTAATCACAATAGGAGATGCCGCAGGACAGGCAAAGCCCACAACAGCAGGCGGAATTTATTCATCTGGACTTGGAGGGATATTAGCAGGAAGGTCAATTTCCAAATTTTTAGATTCAGGAAAAGAATCTAGTTTATCAGAATACCAAAAAAAGTGGACTGGAAAATTTGGTAAAGAATTTGAACACATGTTACTCGCACGTTCTCTGCTTGAAAGACTAGACAACAAGTCAATTGATTCAATATTTGATTCCATAACTCCAAAGATATTAGATGAGATCTCAAAAGAGGGAAGCTTTGATTTTCATACAACATCTGTTGCAAAGATATTAGGAGTACGTGGATCAGTCAAAGCAGTTCAAGCAATTCTTGGAAATGAATTGAGAAGATTACTGAACTAGATGATAAATGATAAGCAAGGTATAAATTCGGTCAAAATCGAGTTTTTAACATGTCGTCAACAATAGCATTACCTGTGTGCAGTTCATGCCATAGACCAATAATGCCTAACGACAAGTGTGTCAAATTTAACTGTCCAAGCTGTGGTTCCGTACTACTTTGGAGATGCGAGAGTTGCAGAGAAGCAGCAAGAGCATACAAGTGCAATTCATGCACTTTTGAAGGACCTTAAAAAAAATGGCACGACTTTCACTTCGAGCAAAGATTCTACCAACTGGAACTGAGATAGATCTAGACGAGGTTGCAAAAAAGATTCAGGGGGTATTAAAAGAAGGCATAGTATTTTCAAAGTATGCAAAAGAGCCACTTGCATTTGGTCTCTACTTTCTCGTTGCAGAATTTACCCTAGATGATAAAGAAGGACAAATGGATTCTCTAGAAAATGCAATTCGTTCAATCGAAGGCGTAGGAGAATTTGAAGTATTAGGTTTAAGTCGAACATCTGTCAACATGAAGTAGGTGGCATTTTGGTAAAAAAAGACGAACTGCTCCAAATGCGGGTTGGGGAAGCAAAACAAAGAGATGTTGGAAAGAGACGAGCTAGAATAGAACCAGAAGCAATGACGTTTTTAAAAGTAGAAGCAGGCGATATGATTGAGATTACAGGTAAGAGATCAAGCTGTGCCATAGTTTGGCCTGCTGACGATGATAACAAATCACCAGATGTCATCCGAGTTGATGGTCAGACAAGAAAGAATGTAGGCGTTGGAATAAACGAACTAGTAAATGTAAAAAAAATAGTTGCAAAACCCGCAAAAAGTGTAACCCTGATGCCAGTTAATGGAAATGTCACAGTAGACAAGGAATTTACAGATTTTGTAAAAAATAGACTCAGAGGACTGCCTCTTTTAGAAGGGGACGAGATATCAGTTATGATTCTTGGAAATTCAATGGATTTTAAAATTCACAAGGTTTCACCAAAAGCTGTTGTAAAGATAGAACGTAGTACTGCAGTTACAATATTAACTGAAACAACTACAGATAAAAAAATCCGAGTTACATTTGAAGAGATAGGCGGTCTCAAGACCCAGACAAAGAGAATGCGTGAAATTGTAGAGCTTCCATTAAAGCATCCTGAAATATTTACAAGACTCAACATAGAACCTCATAGTGGCATTCTCTTGTATGGTCCACCTGGATGTGGAAAGACATTGATTGCAAAAGTATTGGCAAGTGAATCAGAGGCAAACTTCTATTCAATCAATGGTCCAGAGATTATGAACAAGTATTATGGAGAGACAGAAGCTAGACTGAGAGATATTTTCAAAGAGGCAAAGGAGAACTCTCCCAGTGTAATATTTATTGATGAAATTGATGCAATTGCTCCAAAAAGAGAGGAGGCATATGGAGATGTAGAAAAAAGAGTAGTGGCACAGTTACTAGCTTTGATGGACGGCCTCAATGACAGAGGAAATGTCATAGTTTTAGGAGCAACAAACAGACCAGAAAGTGTAGACCCTGCGTTAAGAAGACCAGGTAGATTTGACAGAGAAATTGAGATCTCAGTTCCCAACGCAGAGGGTAGACTTGAGATACTAGAAATTCACACGCGTGGTATGCCGCTCTTAAATGTAGATCTTAAGATACTTGCTGCTGAATTGCACGGCTATACTGGTGCTGACATTAAATCACTTTGTAGAGAAGCTGCAATGAAAGCTGTAAGAACTCTCTTGCCAGATGTAGAAAATGAAACTGAAAAAATTTCTCCTGAAATTTTACTAACTTTGAAAATTACATTACAAGACTTTTACGATGCAATGCGTGAGATTGTACCAACTGCAATGCGGGAATTTTATGTTGAAAGTCCAAAAGTATTCTGGAGAGAAGTAGGTGGACTGGATGACGCAAAAAGAATTTTGGAAGATAATTTGATAATGGCAATCAAGGAGCCTTTAAAATTCCAAAAGATGGGAATCAAACCTCCAAAGGGCGCACTATTGTATGGCCCATCAGGATGTGGAAAGACACTACTTGCAAGAGCTCTTGCGACAGAAAGTGGTGCAAACATGATACTTGTAAGAGGACCTGAGATTTTGTCAAAATGGGTAGGAGAATCCGAAAAGGCAATCAGAGAGATATTCAGAAAGGCTAAAACTTCATCACCATGTATTATAATATTTGATGAGCTTGACTCACTTGCACGCTCCAAATCAAGCGAAGAGGGCGGAATAGGCGAGAGACTACTCAGTCAGCTTTTAACAGAAATGGAAGATGGTGGAGCTTCACGAGTCATAGTATTAGGAATATCAAATAGACCAGACCTTATTGATCCATCTTTGATAAGACCAGGTAGATTAGATCTAGTAATTTTTGTTCCACCACAAGATGAGAAGGGAAGATTTGAGATAATCAGACTACTTACAAAACAGATGCCACTTTCTGGAGATATAGATTTGAAAGAGATTGCAGTGGCAACAAAGGGGTATAGCGGTGCAGACCTGGTTGCAGTATGTAGAGAAGCCGCAGTAAATGCAATGCGAAACAGCAGTCCCAAAATTACAAGTGTTGACTTTTCCACAGCGCTGAAAAATGTCAAGGCATCAATTACAAAGAGTGTAGAAGAGTGGTATTCAACAGTTAAGGATAATATCTCATACGCATTACCAAAGCCAATGGACAAGGCATTTTACGGTTAGATATGGCAGTTCCACTTCGAAATACAATATATGAAAAAATTAAGATAGCAGGATCCCTTACTGATTCTGAATTATCAAAGGCATTGATCAAGACAGGAATTTCAATACCAGAAGATGAGTTTAACAAGATACTTCTTAATTTAGAAATTTATGGCATGATAAAAGTAACATGGCTTACAAAGGATGAACGTAGAATAGAGATATCTGAAAAAGAAGAAGACGAAGATGAGATAGAAAGACAGAACATGGAAAATCTAGAAAAAGAATACGAGTCAGGTTTTCCAGGTGTTGGTCAGCAAGAAGAAGAAATTCAAGAATAAATTTATTGTTCAAGAACAATGTTAATCAATATATTATAAGCACCAATTGAATCGTTTCTTGTAGACATGAGTCAATCTTTAAAAAATGACAAGAAAATGTTGACACTATCAATTGTAGCTGCTGCGGCAACTGTAATTGCTGGAATATTGCATTTACAAATGGTCCCAAGAACATTATCTGAAAATTTAGGTCAAGCAGTACTATTTTTGGCCGGAGGACTGTTACAAATTTTCTGGGCAGTTCCAGTCATAAAAAGATGGGGTAGAGTATGGCAAATCATCGGAATTGCTGGAACTGCCGTATTGTTTGCATTATGGTATGCAAGCAGACTCCACTTGATCCCAGAAGGTGGCATGTCTGAAGGCGGTCCACATAATCAACAGCCAGGAGAATTTTCAAGTGGCAATATGACAGGTGGGGAGTTCCAAAGAGCAGGAGGTCCACCAAGAGGCGTAGGAATGCAAATTGGTAGAATCCTGCCACAAATTGAGATCATCCAGATTGTATTCATGGGATTATACATTACCCTAAGCATAATGATCTCTAAAAAGAAAAAAGAGGTAAAACAAGTCTGATTTTTATGAACTAGAATAGCGTTGGATGAAATCTATTTACCAAGTTCTTTCATGTCGGCTTCAAGAATTATTAGTCTTCTTTGTGCAACATCCACTACACGCTTTAAAATATCAATCTCATTGCTGTTCTGTTTTCCCATCTCATTTATGCTATCAAACAAAACTTTGGCCTCGTTTGTTAATCCAGTATCCATCTTGTCTAGCCTAGTTGCAAGATGAACATGATCCGCCTCTAACTTTTGTATCCTATTGCTAGTCTCATCTATTTTTTTATTTACCATATCAATTTCAGCATGAATTGACATTAATTCTTCTTCAATTTTGTTGGATGGCGATGAACGAAGTCTATCCATCCCCGGTATTTTTGGTCCCACGATTGAAGATATGCTCAGTTCCTAGTTAAGGATATAGTAATAGACTATGATGATATAATGTACAACAGCACTTGTTCAAGATTTAACCATCTACTTTTTTTAGAATATTTATGATGAATTATTTGATCGGACCATACTTTGAATTGTTTTCTCTAGTGCAAGCATGTCAGTTGTTTTATGTATCGAACAGTTGACTCCATTATCTTGTAATTTTTTCAACTCAACTTCTGCAATATCCCCTGCTGAAAATACTAGTATGTTATTTTCTTTTATTTTGCCTGACTGTATCAGTGATTCAATAATATCATAGCCTGAAAATTTTGGCATGGCCAGATCTAGCAATATGGCATCAAATCGTTGTTCCAAAATCATGGCCAATCCTTCCCTTCCATCGTTTGAGGTGACATAATCATGACCACGAGAATTCAGATACTCTCCAATCATATTTGTAATTGTTCTATTATCATCTATTGCAAGAATTCTCAACAAGATACAAACAAAGTAACCTAAATTTTAGGTTTTAAGATAAACTGACACTTGCAAGTGTTTGTAAAATAACAACTTGTATTGAAATTATGAGATTATTTTATTATCGGAAAATGAAATGCTGCATCAAGTGCAATTGCCACAAATATTATTGTAAGATATGGAGCAGTCACCTTGTATGCCTTCCATGCAAATTCTGAAGTTGGAGTCTTGGTTAGTTTGTAATGATACACTAACATCAAGCCGCCAGACACTAAGGCTACTGCAAGATAGACATATCCCAATCCAAACGCCACAAGCATAACAGAATATGGCAACAAGATAGCAGTGTTAAGTAAAATATACTTGGAAGTTTTTTGCATTCCAATTAGTACTGGAAGCATTGGAACTTTGGCTGCAGTATATTCTTCTTTCATCTTCATTGCAAGACACCAAAAGTGAGAGGGGGTCCAGACAAAGACAAGTGTACCTACCAATGCACCTAGAATATCCATAGAACCTGTTGCTGCAGACCATCCTGCCATGGCTGCACAGCTTCCCGCAAATCCTCCAATTATAATATTTGACCAGTTGCTGCGCTTGAGCCACACTGTATAGATAATCACATAGAAAAATATCCCTAAAGCAATAAAAAATGTCGATACAGGATTTAGTGTAAACCACGCATATACTACAGAGATGCAACTTACTGCCAATCCATAGATCAAAACATTACGTGAGGACATTCTTCCAGAAGGAATTGGTCTAGTACTGGTTCGTTTCATCAATGGATCAATGTCTTTATCATAAAAGTGATTGAGTGCACTTGAACCAGCAGATGCAAGCGCACCTGCTATAATAAGATGAAGAAAAGTAGTATAATTCAAAGGTGCGTTCATTATCAATTTGCTTGCAGCATACATCGAGGTAATTGCTGTAATAACAAGTAAAACTATGATTCTAGGTTTAGATATCTCAAGTACTTCCTTTAATCCCACGATCTTGAGCAATTTGCAGGGAATTTAATTTCTTCGAAGATTCCCCTTTTTTTGCGAGTTCAAAAGAATTAAGTATTACACTTCGTGAAACTACCTCAAATGAGTGACTGGGACCTAATGATGCCAGGAATGGGACTATCAGCTATAGGTCTTGCAGGTGTCATTTTATCATACATGGGTATTGCCAACACATTCCTTACAGGAATGCAGGCATTAGCAGGTTTGACTTTGTTTATCGGTTTGGTATTTTTATCAGCAGGAATGCTAAGTGGTGGAATATCTACTAGCGGACGAGCAAAGGCAACTACACTTGTGATATTTGGTATTGCTGGCTCTGTTGGAACTTATGCAATTAGTTTGAATAAAGTAATCACATCATTGCCATTATTTGTCGGAATACTCATAATGATAATTATTCCAAGTATAGTAATCGCGTTTGCTGCAATGAAGACTCCAAAATACTTCAAGCCGATTGCAGTAATATTTGTACTAGCATCATTGACTGCAATTACATCCTATACAGTATTTGGTTTTGTCGGACCAGGAGCTCAATTTTCATTTCACACTCCAGGACAGAATGTAACAGAGGCTGTAAATACAACTGCCGTTTCTACTGCCCCAGTTATTGTAATTAATATTCCACTCAACTCATCAATTCAAGGACATCCAAACTTTGACCCTGCTACAATTTCAGTTCCCAAAGGTGACATAATAAAGTGGACAAATAATGATAAAGTTCCACATACTGTAACTAGCGCACCAGATGGTTCAGTATGGGATTCTGGAATAATATCAGCAGGAAAATCTTACCAGTTAGATACATCAAAACTTAATGCAACAGAATATGATTATCTTTGCACAGTTCATCCGTTTATGACAGGAAAAATAACTATAACATCTCCTGTCAAACCGGTATTTGCAAATGTAACAATAGCAGCAGGTTCTGCAAAACAAGCCACGGGTCAGAAATATTTTGATCCTGCCGAGATTTCAGTAAAGACTGGAACTACGGTAGTCTGGACAAATGCAGACAGTGTATCACATACAGTAACCAGTGGAGACCCTAATGCTGGTCCATCAGGCATATTTGATTCAAATTTGATAAAACCTGGAAATACATTTAATCATAAATTTGATTCTGTTGGAACAACTCCATACTTTTGTTCAGTCCACCCATGGATGACTGGAAAAGTTACAGTAGGATGACAGTAAAGTCCATAGTTTTATCTAAAAATCAAATCGATATATTAAAACAGCATTCTGAAAAAAATTCTCCAAATGAGGCATGTGCCATACTATTTGGTAAAACAGATGATAGCAGTATAACAGTCAAGGAAGTTTTCCTTACAAAAAATATAGAAAACTCACCAGTAAATTTTACCATGTCACCTGAAGAGTTGATACTAGCATACAGTAAGGCAGAGAGAGAAAAACTTGATGTCAGTGCAATATTTCATTCCCATCCAGGGTCTGTGGCATATCCTTCCTCTACTGACAAGAAATACATGGAAATTAATCCAGTACCATGGGTTATTTTTTCAAACATACATGACGAGTTTAGAGCTTATATCTACGATTTAGATCTAGTCCCAGTTCCAGTAAAGATTTTGTAATTTTACTTTTTGTGAACGTGTTTGTGTCGTTCAAGGTGGTCTTTGTCTGTAAAAGTTGTATCACAGTCTTTACATTTGAATTCGGTCTTTGTACCCCACATCGACAGGTATTGGGCAAACTAATCTAAAAGGCTTTAGCAAGACAATCTGAAAGTTATTTTTTTGCCATCAAGATTTATTGGAATTTTTATATCTTTTGATATAATTTTTCCAATAACATTTACAGGAGAATATGGTTTGATTTCACCTTTATTCCCAATAGGAGTTGGGCCAAAGAATAGGCGGATGGTTGCCCAGGAGGCCAATATGCAACGTCAAGCAAGATAACTAATGGTTTAGAGTTTTCTGCGGATACCATTATTGGAAATCATCTTTGAAGGATTTCAGTGATGTAGGTTTTGACTTTATGGCTGTTGGTTTTAATTACCAATCATTACCAATAGTTACCAATAGGTATATAACACCTTACCAATCAAAGGAAATACATGAGTAAAACACCTGAACCAAAAGAGTTCAATACAGAATCAAAAGAAATCCACTCAGTCTACAAGCATAGCGCAGACAGATTTTTTGATGAGGTAGAAAAATCAATACCACAATTCCATCAATCAATCACAAGTCTTCAGCGTTCATACATTGCAGCATGGAAAAAGGCAGTAGAATCTACCATGTCCATGACTCAGGAATTTGCAACAAAATGCGGCATGAGCACAGGCGTCACATCTACTATGGCAAAAATAGTAAATGGTACAACTGAAGAATTCATGAAGGCGCATGCATTGCAAAATAAAGCAATACTGACTGCAATTGATGCTACCCAGCAATCAATCAACACATTCAACGATAATGCAAAATTGTACACTGGATTAGACCAAGGCATAATGCAATATTGGATTCAAGCATGCACACCTACACGAAACTAGTGTAAAGGAGCTTTATCCTTTTTTATTTTAAATAATCATACCTGGATTCTTTATTCAATTATGATCCTGATCATCCCTTCCATTAGAAATGGGCTGAAGTCTATATGATGTGAAAAACTTGTGGCCTTAGATCCATCATGGACAGGCCAAATCACTTGAAAAAGACAAGTGTGAAGTACGTCTAAACAAACAGGCGTACTCCGGTGTAATCAGCCTACATGAATCTCAGATGGAGATTTCTACCAACTGGATGCATTATTGGAATAAATCACATTAGACAACTCCAAACTAGTAACTTTTGAGAATAGAGTACTCCAAGTGAATTAATAAAAAATAGAATTAATCGAGGTCCAATTTTGGAGTATCATCTTGTTCTTCGTTATTTGTTTCCTTTGTTACTTCCAGTTCTTCCTCTATGTCCTCTATTGGAGTTTGATTGGGTTCATTTATTTCGCTTGATTCCATGTTTACATTTAGCTTTGTTAACTTTAGAATCTTGTTCCTATAGAAGCCAGTGTAGTATCGATCTTATGTTGTCTTATGGTGAACTAGATTTTTACATTAGATACTAGTACCCAAGTAAAAAGTGGCATAGTTTGGCATAGTTTTCAAAAAACATGGCAGTATTCAAGAAAAATTCTCAAATATGCCATTTATATCACATATACGAAAAATTCATGATTGTGTCTTCAGAGAAGTGTAATTTTGTTCCATCCCATGTCTGCATTATCTAACTTTGAAACTCTAAATAGAACTATTTTCAAACAGGAATCATGGAAATTCACGTATACGACACATATGTAGAAGCAAAGGACGGCCACACGATGCATTTTGACGTCATTACCAGTCAGAAGGATCATGCTAAAGCAATCCAGTATGCAAAGGAATGGCTAAAAACAGTCGGAGAGACGGATTCAAAGGTATCAACTGAGGAATGCCAATTCTGCCACTCACAAGGTGCACCAGAACCCATTGCAAATGAGATACAAAAGAAAGGTTATTTCATCCAAAAGATGGAAGGCTGCCCGTAAAGATATCTACTTATTTTTTAATCCAATCACTATTTTTAAAAACACTATTAGCGTATAGCATATCATACCATGACAAAGAAGAGCCAGTACAGCAGACTTTCAATTGAAGGAGATATTCAGACAAGATGGATATGTGGCTGTTTTGAGACAATAGATGGTTTTTTCAAATTTTGTGCACAGCACAAAGAGACAATGAAGCAGACCATAGAGGCCCAAATAGACAAGCTTGACATGACTACAGTAGTAGAAGAATAATTTTTCAAGTCATTTTCTTTTTGTATACGGCTTGAATGTAATACCTGCAAGTCCACGTCTAACCATTTTGTTAAATCTCTTCCCATGACTAAGATATGGAAATCTCATGTGGATTAGTTCGTGAACTATTGTATTTTCAAGCACCTTTTCATCAGGAATTTTTCTTACGTTGACAAAGACAACATTATCCATGATATAAGATACTCCGAGATACTTGTAAGCTGATGTCCTTCTGCCCTCAGTTACACTCTTTGGCATTTCCAGCACCTCCTTTGTTGTCAGCAGAATCTTTGGCTCTACGATACTAAATCTTGCACAGTATATTCCTACTTTTTCTAGTATCTTAAAACGAAGATCAGAGTCTAGCTTCACAGAACAAGATACAGTGAAAACCCAAGTTAATGCATATTGTCAAAATGTATGTCAGCAATTGTGTAATTTTTTATTTTTACCATTAAAGTGGTAAGTAGGGTCAGAAATCCATTAGTTTAATCACAAATCATACAGCCACCGTCTCCTCATTCCCCACTAACTCATAGAACTCATTATGGATCTAGCTCTATTTCTTACCTCCTCTGTTACATTCACTATGACCAACCCTTCATTTGGCTGACCATACAAAATTACAGAGTTGCTTGGCGCATGTACTGCAACTGGAAGTACAAGCAAGTCCTCCTCTCCAGATACAATAATTCTTACTGGAGGTGCCATACCAAATGCTTTTTTAATTAAAGATATACTTTCTGGGGTTATTTCCGCAGCAGGATTTGTACAGGTAAGAATCGTCTCTGCTTTCCCCTCTGGTAAATTCCGCTTGCTCCTTTTTTCTACAGAATCCACAATCTGCAATGAGGGATTAAAGCCAAACTTTATCATTTTTTCTGTAGTGGCATCACCTACAGTAATTATAAAAGATCCTAATGGAATGTTTTTTGAAATATTTATTCTAGTGGCATCAGAGTCTAGCAGTAAAATGCCAAGTGGTTTTTTTAATTGGTCACGTAAATTTTCAGGCAGACGCACAACTTTCTTTTGTTTTCAACTATTTTTATGTAGCTGCTTCTGCCTTTAGTTCTTCACTTAGCTGAGATGCAAGTACACTGCACTTGGCAGCCACATTCTTTGCCACAATCATAAAAGATTGAGACATGGTAGAGTTGGGGTCAGTTACAAGTACAGGTTTTCCACTGTCAGAGCCCTCCATTATACCAGGATTTAGTGGAATCTCTCCCAAGAATGCAAGATTATGCGTTTCACTCATTCTTTTTGCCCCCTCTTTTCCAAAGATGTAATGCTTTTCAGTACATTTTGGACATATGAAATAACTCATGTTTTCTATCACACCCATGATTGGTATGTTTAATTTTTGGAACATGCCAAATGCCTTGACTGCAATATTGCTTGCAACTTCTTGTGGAGTTGTAACAACAACTATTCCAGTGATAGGTATAGTCTGTGCAAGTGTCAGTGGAATATCCCCAGTTCCTGGCGGTAAATCCACTATAAGATAATCAAGATCAGTCCAGTTGGTATCAACTAGAAATTGTTTTAAGATTCCAGAAATAATAGGACCGCGATATATTGCAGCCTGATGTGCCTGCTCTGCAAAAAAGCCAAATGATACAACTTTGATTCCATGTGATTCGGCCGGTTGTAATTTATTATTGTCAACGTCCATAGAAGCCTTACCCATTCCAAGCATTAGCGGCACACTAGGTCCATAGATATCAGCGTCAAGTAATCCAACCTTTGCACCAGTCTGTGCCAATGCAAGTGCCAAGTTAACAGATACGGTGGTTTTTCCTACTCCACCTTTACCACTTGCAACACCGATGATATTTTTTACAGTGGGTAACATTTGATCTACACTAAGAGATCTTCCCTCCATGACTTTGGCAGTAACTTTGAGATCAAGTTTTGAAACTTCTTTTATTGTAGCAATTGCATTTCGTACATCTTGTTCTATTTCATCATTGAATGGACAAGCAGGAGTAGTAAGTTCAAGTGTAAATTTCAGATCATTTCCGTTTATCTCAATGTCTTTTATCATACCCATTGAGACTATACTCTTTTTGAGATCTGGGTCAATTACTGTACTAAGAGTAGTAAGAACTTGATCGACAGAGACCATAAAGTAAAAAATCATGAATGCGATATTTAAACATAGGCAAAAATCATATCCAAAGATTCATAAATTCACATTTTATGTAATTTTTTGATTGTTTTCTATATCAACACTTACTGATGTAGTTAGGATACCGCCTAAACTATTTGGAGAATCGCTAAAAAAAGCAGCTATTACAATTTTAAGAGAAAAATATGAGAGTATGATAAATCCGGAACTTGGCTATGTTATCATGATACTTGAAACCAAGGTAGAAAAAATGGGCAAGGTAATTGCCGGAGACGGAGGAACATATCACAGAGTAGAATTTACAGCATTAACATTTTCACCAAAACTCCAAGAAATTGTCCGCGGAGAAATTGTTGAGATTACAGACTTTGGAGCATTTGTCAGAATTGGTGCAACAGATGCATTGTTACACTTGTCACAAATTATGGATGACTATCTCAAAAGTGATGTCAAGTCTGGCATGATCCTTGCAAACCAAAGTGGAAGAACAATGAAGATTGGAACTACACTCCGTGCAAGAATTACTGCAGTGTCAATTGGTAAGACAGCAGCTATGAAAGTTGGAATTACATGTAGACAGCCATTCTTGGGTGCAGATGAATGGATTGAAGAGGAAATAAAGAAAGCAAAAGCACCAGCAGCTGTTGCAAAGACACCGTCTTCTACAAAGACACCAGCAGCCCCAGCTACAGACAAGGCCAAAAAGACAGCGGAGAAAAAGTGATAAGAATTGGTTAGAGAGTTGGCATGTCGCAAATGTAAATTTGTAACAGTAGGTAAAGTTTGTCCAATATGCAAATCATCTGATTTGAGTCCTGACTGGAGCAGTTCAGTCCTTGTTGTAGACCCAACAAATTCTGTTGTTGCCAAATCTTTAGGAATTAAAGAAAAAGGCAAGTATGCACTAAAGGTAACCTAGGTTGCAAAAAAGTGCAAAAAAATATCTAGAAAGTTTTCTTGCCGAGGATATTAAAAGTGGAGATATTACTAGTAAATTACTTCCAAGAAAGAAAATTATTGCAAACATAATATCTCGTGAGAATGGAATAGTGGCAGGCGTCCAATATGCAAAAGAGATCTTCCAATCAAGAAATTGCAAAGTTACAGTACATAGAAAAGATGGCCAGTCGGTTGTACCAAACCAAAAGATAATCACAATCTCTGGCGATGTATATCCAGTACTCTCGTGTGAGAGAACTGCACTAAATCTAATGTCAAGGATGAGTGGAATTGCCACCCAAGTTAACGCATATGCAAAAAAGATTCGTGCCGCAAACCCCAAAGTTGGACTCTACTCAACAAGAAAGACTGCTCCAGGTCTTAGAATATTTGACAAGGACGCCGTAGTGATTGGAGGAGGTCACAGACATAGAATGTCCCTTGATCAGATGGTCATGATAAAGGACAATCACATTGCAGCATCAGACTCGCTTTTAGATTTGATAAGGCGTGCAAAACAAAAACACAAGAAAATCGAGGTCGAAGTAGAAAGCTTGCATCATGCAGTGATGGCAGCAAGAGAAGGTGTGGACATAATCATGCTTGACAACATGACACCTGCACAGATTAAAAACATAATAAAAAAATTAAAGCAACTCAACTTACGAAATAAGGTAAGGATTGAAGCATCTGGTGGAATAAACCATTCAAATGTAATACAATATGCAAGATCAGGGGCAGACATGATATCTATTGGGAGACTGACAAGTTCAGTCGCAGGCCTTGATCTGAGTCTTGAAGTTAATTGATTGCAAGCATGCGCTCAATTGCAACCTGGGCTTTGGTTGCAATATTCTTCGGAACCTTTACCTGATACTTTTCTTCTTTTAATGACGCATGCACCTTATCGAGTGTTATCATCTTCATGTACTTGCATACAGCATTTTCAGACATTGGAATGAATTCCTTATCAGGATTGAGTTTTTTCATTCGGTACAATATACCAGTCTCTGTAGCCACAACAAATTGTTTTGATGTCGAGTTTTTTGCATGGTTCATCATTCCTTCTGTAGACAATACCTGGACTTGTCTTGAACCATAGTCCCCTGATGCAATATCGTACATTACTGCAGATGTACAACTACATTCTGGATGAACTAAAAATTCTGCATTTGCATATTCGTTGAGTTTTTGTTGAACATCCTGTGATCTTATTCCAGCATGAACATGGCATTCTCCTGCCCAGATGAACATGTTATTTCTGTTTGTCATCTTGGCAACATAAGAGCCCAAGAACATGTCAGGTAAGAACAAGACCTCCTTGTCTTCAGGAATTGATTTTACAACATTTACAGCATTGGACGAAGTGCAACAATAATCAAGTTCTGCCTTTACTTCTGCAGATGTATTTACATAGCCTACTGTAATTGCTCCTGGATGTTCTGATTTCCATTTTCTCAACTCTTCCGCGTTTATTGTCTCAGCCAAAGAGCATCCTGCCCCAAGGTCTGGAATCAAGACCTTTTTGTCAGGACAAGTTATTGCCGCAGTCTCTGCCATGAAATGAACTCCGCAAAATAGAATTGTTTTGTAGTCAGTGTTTGCAGCTTGTCTTGAGAGACCTAACGAGTCTCCCACGTAATCCGCTATGTCCTGTACTTCAGGTAATTGATAATTATGAGCAAGAATGAGAACATCCTTTTCTTTTTTGAGTTTCAGTATCTCAGATTTGATATCCATTGCAGAATAGGGTAGCATTGATTCGTCTTTAAAGGGTCATGATATTGACAAATTTATTGCCATGCGGAACAATCGTGGCAAAATTTACCATTTATGCTCCTACATTTAGCGTAGTGCCACAGATCTTTCGGAGGCACTCTATTGCAGACAAGGTAGCAAGTCTGCTTGTCTTGGGGTTACTTGGACTGGGTACATTTTCCACCTTAACTGAGAATTTGCCAAACTTTCCTTGAGCTTGTATCTCATGAGTGTTCTTGTCAGTAGCAGGGTCTGCAACTATTCTCACCCTAGTCTTTTCACTGCCAATTCCTGCAAGGCTTAGAAGTGCAGCCACATTGATGTTTGCAGGAAATAATCGTACTGCGTCTTGCGCATTTCCTTCATATATCGTAGTGATTGTCTTTATGTCATCAAGATTAATTGTGGATGTTTCAAAGAATTTTGCACCCTTCAATGCTTTTGGATTTTTTGTCGTTACAAGAACC
>JANXYF010000075.1 GCA_025350175.1 Nitrosopumilales archaeon
ATCGATTTTGTGTTTTTCAACT
Organism: Nitrosopumilales archaeon; assembly: GCA_025350175.1. Taxonomy (GTDB): domain Archaea; phylum Thermoproteota; class Nitrososphaeria; order Nitrososphaerales; family Nitrosopumilaceae; genus Nitrosotalea. The sequence goes on from JANXYF010000075.1 coordinate 23, forward strand.
TTGGCAATATTATGAGCAACATCATAGATTAGTTTCATGTCAAGATCAGATTCTGTTTGTTTGAAAACTCGCTCAAAGGCCTTTCTTGTCCAATGAGTAATCATCTGTCTATTACTCCATGCATAATTTAATGCAGCAAACATTGCTCTTCGATATGACTCTCCTTCCTCTGAAGAATTTGGAACGCATGCAAGTTCTCGGTCTACTAGATTTATTTTATATTTTGAAAGTGCTTGCTCTGATACTCTAAGATAGTCACTACAAACCTGGTGTCCAAATCCTCTAGAACCGCAATGAATCAATACAGTAATTTGACCTTCGTTGAAGATGCCCATTTTTTTAGCAGCTTCTTTGTCATGAATCTGATCAACTCGTTGTACTTCAAGAAAATGATTTCCTGAACCCAAGCTTCCTAGTTGAGGGGCGCCCCTCTTTCGTGCAGTAGGAGATATTTTTGAAGGGTCTGCATTTTTTATCTGACCGTTTTCTTCACATACATCTGCATCATCTTTTGAACCATATCCATGATCAATTGCCCATTGTACACCTTTTACAAGAACCTCATCTAGATCAGATGAAGACAATCTGACTGCACCTTTTGAACCTACACCGGATGGAATTGAGGTAAACAATTCTGAGACAAGGTCTCTTAGTCTCGGTCGAACATCCTTTTCGGTAAGGTTTGTCTTGATTAGTCTTACACCACAATTGATATCATAACCTACTCCTCCTGGACTAATCATACCTTCTTCGGCATCCATGGCGGCTACACCGCCGACAGGAAATCCATAACCTTCATGGCCATCTGGAAGAACTACAACGTGCTTTAGAACTCCAGGAATAGTTGATACGTTAATTGCTTGTTGAATTGTTCTATCTGTAAGCATTTTTTGTAGTAATTTGTCATCGGCGTAAATCGTAACTGGAACTTTCATACCTTTTGATGGATCAGCTTCAATACGATACTCCATCTCTCGAATTTTCTTTGGAATTAGTGAGGACATCTCTTTCTGCGAAAAAAGGTACCCGTGCACAATTTAAATCATGAGTATGCGATTTCTAGTTAGCCATTTAATCCTAGTTTGATACAAGTAGATTTATTTTCCATGATCAATTGATCACAGACATGCCAATTCTTCCAATTGATGGAGGTCGTTATGGTACTGAGGCTATGAAAGAGATTTTTGATGACCAAAAAAAGATCTCGTATCAATTAGAAATTGAAGCTGCAGTAGCACTATCCCAGTCAGAAATTAAGATGATTCCAAAAGATGCGGCACTTAACATATCAAGGATGGCAAGATCTGGAAAAATTTCAGTAAAGCGAGTCAAACAACTAGAAGCAAAAAGTGATCATGATACTGCATCTCTAGTTGAGGCACTAAGTGAAATATGCAAAACATCTGCAAGACCTTGGATACATTATGGTTTAACAAGTAATGATCTAGTAGATACAAGTAATTCATTACAATTTCGCGATACTCTCCGTATAATAGAACCAAAGGTAGCAAAATTAGCCATCATATTAGCAGATAAAGCCGTAAAATACAAAGACCTTCCAGCAGTTGGAAGAACCCACGGTCAGCATGCAAGCATAATTTCATTTGGTTTGAAATTTGCCAATTGGGCACTTGAGATGTCAAAGCACATAGAAAGAATTGAGGAAATAAAGAAGAGAATTTTGATTTGTAAGACACTTGGAGTTGTTGGGACAGGCTCTCTTATGGGCTCAAAAGCTTTGGATGTGCAAAGAAGAGTAGCAAAGAAACTTGAACTTTATCCTGCAGATGTTACAACTCAGGTAGTTCCACGGGAAAGATATGCAGAATATATTTTCTCTATGGCACTAGTTGGCTCTACACTTGAAAAAATTGCTGTTGAAATACGTAATCTCCAGAGAACTGAGATAGGTGAAGTTGCAGAACCCTTCAAAAAAGGTCAGATGGGAAGCAGTGCAGTTCCGGTAAAGAAAAATCCTGTAAAAAGTGAGCGCGTAACATCACTTTCAAAATTATTACGCAGTCAGATCTCTGTAGCCTTTGAAAACATTCCATTATGGCATGAAAGAGACTTGTCAAACTCTGCAAACGAGAGATTCATTCTTCCAACTACTGCAATACTTTTAGATGAAATGCTTGAAGCCATGACAAAAATTCTCAGTTCCATATTTGTAAATGAAGATAAGATTAGAGGAAATCTAGAAGTTACAAGGGGACAGATCTTTGCAGAATTTGTCCTTGATGCATTAATCCAAAAAGGAGTTCCAAGATTTGAAGCATATAGAGATATCCAGAGAGTTGCATTTGCGTCATCGTCAGAGGGAACAGACTTTAGAGATGCAGTAAGAAATGACGAGGCAATTTCATCTCACTTGACAGACAGTGAGATTGGCAAAATTTTCATTCCTGAAAATCACCTTGGAGCATCGTTTGATATAATTAAAAATGTATCAAGTAAAGTTAAAAGTTCATGTTCCAAGTTTTCTTGACTTTTAAGAAATTTTTGTGAATTAGTGAACCATACTGCATTGCTTTCTTTTGTTTTAGTGCAGACTCTTCGGGAACTCCAATTGATAAAGCCAATTTTCTAACAATATGTTTTCTCATCAAGTCATCCTTGTCCTTTATTTTATGTTCTAATGGAACTGTTTTTGCAAACTCGATAAATTTCTCAGATAGGAAGGGCTGGACAATCTGGACTCCAAACTCTGATGTGACTTGATTTACTGCATTCATCATACGTATCTCATTGTCAAGTTTCTCTTTCATCAAGCCAATTACTGCATCTTCACCTTCAGGAATAAAATCTCGATAAGAGTTGTATCCACAAAATAGTTCGTCTATCCCATTAGCAGTTATTACTTTGGATATATTGTGCTTTTTTGCAAGTTTTGCAACATAATAAAATGCAATACAGTTCTCATTCCAAGATAGATTATCGACATTAATCATGTCAGAAATTTTTCTTGCCACATCTGAGAATGTATTTTCAGATATCAGTTCGATTTCATGTTGTATTCCAAGTGTTTTTGCCATAGTTTTTGAAAACTCGACATCATGTGAATCAACAAATCCCATTGTTAAAAGTACAACGTCATAGCCAAGATCTTTTGCAATCTTTGCTAAAAGTGAGCTGTCTACTCCACCTGAAAAAGAGATCCCCACAGTTTTAGATTCTTTTACACCTTCCAAGGATTGCACTATAACTTCATACAGTTCTTTTTCAAGACTTGACAAGCTTGCTACATTTATCATTATACAGTGGACTTGCTTTGAGAGTTAAATATAGGATTCTTTAAAAAATAATACAAATGATGAGACTGTCTGATGAGCAAATTAAAACAGAATTGTCGGGATTATCTGGATGGAGTGTCATAAATGGAAAACTGCACAAGGATTTTGTGTTTGATGACTTTGTTGAGGCCTTTGGTTTTATGACAAGAGCTGCAATTCACATTGAAAAGATGAATCATCATCCAGAATGGTTTAACGTGTACAACAAGATTTCAGTTGATTTGGTAACTCATGATGCTG
>JANXYF010000081.1 GCA_025350175.1 Nitrosopumilales archaeon
TGATCTATCAATTAGAACTGAATGAAATTCATTAGCAATTGCTCTAGTAATTTCAACTTCTCTTACATCTGCAAAAATTTTTGGAACTTCTTCTTTCTGAGCTGTACTCTGCATAAAAAATCATCCTCATTTAGCACATTAATAGTTTGCTCAGTTTAGAAATGAATCTTCAAAAGCCTTGATACATTCTCTGATATGCATCTTCTTTGGTGGGTTTTTGAATGCATATGCGGAAATAATGTCTATTTTTGCATAGTCTTTGTTTGAAAGGGATCTCTTTGCAGCTCTTATGGAATCAATTATGACATTACAACCGTTTGTACTGTCGTTTGTTTTTAATGCAAGATCTAATTCAATTGGTGAGTTAAGAAAACCCCCTGCTTCCATCCAGTAATAACTGACTCTGGAATCACCTAACTGTTCTGCATATTCAGTGGTACCCGCAGTGGACCTGAAGGGGACCGGAGATTCAATTGCAATAGATTCTGTTTTAATCTGTCTTTTTCTCTCTCTTGTCTCTTCTGCCATGGTATTCTGTGTGTCTTGGTTTCCACCTACGTCAAGCTGATATGCTTTTTGTAAAAATATTCCTCTGCTTGCCATGAAATCTATCATGCCTCTATGAAATGCAGTGCCTCCAAATTGACTCATAAGATCATCCCCTAGTATTGCAATTCCTTTTGATTCAAATGATTTTCTTATCTGGTCTGTAACTGTATGTGCAGCTGTTGCATTAAAGAAAGAACATCCTGCATCTAATGCGGCTTTTGCATATTTTTCACTGCTTTTTTCCATTCCAGACGAAATTAGATTTAACACAAAATCCGGCTTTGCATTCTTGAGAGAATTTACAAACTCATCATAACTTGTGGATTTTATCTGGCCATTTTTTGATACATGTGGAGGTGCAGTATCATCTGCAATTCCTGGTTGTACTGTTAGATTACCAAAGTCAGTTTTGTAATTTTTTACTAGCTCACTTATTTTTTTTCCTACTTTAGATGCGTCAATGTCATATACTGCAGATATTGTAAAATCATTTAGCGTCAGTCCTGCAACTTTAGGATGCCATAAACCATCTGTAGAATTTTTGTAAAATTCAAAACCTTTGACAAGTGTGGTAGCTACATTGCCAACACCGATTAGTGCTAGACTTATCTTGCCTGTCACGGTGTTTTTTTCTTGCCAGTCACCATTTAACTCTTTTCTGATTACTTGAAACTAGTATAGTCTCATTGATTTACTGTGAACAAAATTAGAACTTTTGATACAATTTTGTCAGATTTTTTTAAAAAAGAAAAAAGTTCTACACCAGACCTGTACCCAAACATTGTGAACGTTCAGACGTATTATTTAGTTGTAGGATTTGATCCATCCAGATACGACTGGATATTTTCTATCTGTTGAAGCTCCTTTTTGAACTTAGAGGAATTGCTTTTTCACAGTTCCATCTGAATTCAGCCAGTGTTGTGGTATACCTTTTGCTTCTGCTGCATGATTCATCATGTACTTCCCATACCTATTACCAGGACCAGAATTGCAAGGCCTGCGAATATTGTTTTATTCATTAAATATTTGTAATACAGTGTAATACATAGAATCTTGTTTGTCTATGATGAACAGACATTAAATCTAATAAACTATATAATAATGCAAATTAGCTAATAACGTCTGTGGTACAAACATAAAAACGATTATCGATGAAATTACTTTCCAGATATGTATGAAAAGTCTAGTGTTTCAATGTTTACAGCATAAATATTTAATTTCATAGCAAAACATGATTGTTTAATGGTTCTAGACAAAAGTATCAGTCTTAGACTTTCAGGTGTAACGGTGGATAAATTAAAAGAAGAATCAAAAAATGAAGGAATAACTCTCAATACCCTAGTTAATCAAATACTTGTAGAATACCTCCAATGGGACAGGACTGCAAGTAAAGCAGGATGGGTTGTCGTTCTTTCTGATGTAGTTAAAAAATTAATGAATAAATTGGATGATGAAACACTTTACAAGATAGCGATATCGACTGCTGATTCTCATAAGGATATACGACTTATGATGACAGGTGACGACACAATTGATGGATTTTTCTCAATCCTGAGAAATAGACTACGAAAATCTGGAATTGGATATACAGAGTCACATGAGAAAGGAATGATCCAGTTCATAATTCATCATAATATGGGGAAAAAATGGTCCTACTTCTATAAAATACAGCATGAACGTATGTTGAAAAACTTGGGGCAGTCATCTACTTGTGAATTTACTGAAAACACTTTGATGATTAGTGTCAAAACTGGGTAGATGCATTTTTTATGAAAGACTATTATCTTTGTGAATCTGAATATGGCAAGATTTACCTTCCTAAATTATTATGTGAAGAAAAAGGCTACTAAATACAAAATTTATATGCGTTCTGAAGACTAGCTATCAATAATTGAGCAACACAAACGTAAACCAGTCTAAACCTGATGCCCTTCCTAAACACAAGATAAACTGGGGAAGATTGGATGAAGCAGAGAAATTTGCAGAACAGGTAAAGTTATTCCGACAAGGCAAGATTACTAAAGATGATTTTAGACGTTTTAGATTACAACACGGTGCATATGGTAGCAGAATGACTGATGATTATAGCATGATTCGACTAAAACTTCCTGCTGGCGAAGTTTATCCTGAACAATTAGATAAAATTGCAGAACTGAGTGATTCTTTCTCAATTGGAAGTGCACATGTATCTACCAGACAAAACTTTCAACTTCACTGGGTTGCTTTAGAAGATGTATCTGAAGTTCTTAGAGGGCTTGCAGAAGAGGGGATAACCACAAGAGAAGCATGTGGAAATTCTGTACGAAGTATAATGTGCAGTCCTCTTGCAGGTGTTTGCCCAGAAGAGATCTTTGATCCTACTCCGTATGCAGTAGCGACAACTAAATTTCTTTTAAGAAATCCAATGAGTCAACTACTTCCAAGAAAGTTTAAGATCAATTTTACCTGCTGTGAAAAACACGGAATGGCAAGAATGGTAGACATTGGTTTAATTCCACAACATGTCGAAATAAATGGTAACACACAACGCGGTTTCAAAATTTTCCTTGGAGGTGGACTGGGCGCACAATCCTTTGTAGGACATCAACTTGAAACATTTACTCCGGAAGAAGAGTTGCTGAATACTGTGATTTCTGTAATTAGGATATTTGACAGATTAGGTAATAGGGATAACATGGCAAGGGCAAGAATGCGTTATCTTGTAAACGAGATGGGTTGGGAAAAGTTCCAAAATCTTGTACTAAAAGAAAGAGCAATAATGAAGATGATCTTATCTCTTGTGGTAAAATTAGAAGTTGATAAAACACCTGATGTATTAAGAAAAATTTCAATTAGTTCTGAGATGCCCTCTATTCCACAAGGATATTCCAGATGGGCAAAATCAAATACTGTAAAACAAAAACAGCCAGGATTTAGTTCTGTATTTCTTACACTTGAATCTGGAGATGTTACATCAAACCAATTAAGAGCGATTGCTGAAATGGCAAGAGAGTTTACTGCTGATGGCCAAATTCGTAATGGGTTTACTCAGGATATGGTATTTAGACATGTAAAAGATGGCGACCTGCCAAGATTATACGCAAAGCTACTCGAAGTAGGTCTTGCAAATCCTGGAGCATTGACAATGGCCTCAGTTGTTGGCTGTTCTGGAACAACTTCATGTAACTTGGCATTAACCAATTCACACAGACTGTCAAAAGAAGTACAAAGAAAATTCATTGAACTAAAAATTGATGAAGATGATGATCTTAGAAATTCTACTATTAAGATAAGTGGATGTCCTAATTCTTGTGGTCAACATGAGATTGCAACAATTGGATTTTTTGGTGGTGGTGGAAGGCTTGGCAAAGACATGTACCCCCAGTATACCATGTTGTTGGGAGGAAGATCAGATGAAGATACAACACTTGGTCATACATGTACCAAAGTTCCAGCAAAAAGAGTAATTCCAACAATTCTTAAAATAGTTGAAATATTCAAATCTGAAAAAAGACAAGGAGAGACTCTGGATATGTGGATTCGTAGAGTCTTGGAAGGAAATGGCGGTCCGAATATTAAATCACTTGAAGATATCAAAGAGTTACTCAAGTCTGCTGTGGCGGCACCTACAAAAGATCAAGACGAAGACTTTTACGCCGATTATGGAAATGACGGAAGCTATCACACAAAAACAGGAAGGGGCGAGTGTGCAGCTTGAGCAAGGAAAAAGCCACCCGAGTTACAATCGATGCCGATAACCTAAGATCTGAAATTAGAGACAAGAGTGTCAAAGTTCTAGATATTAGAAAAGAAGAAGATTACAAACAAGGGCATATTCCAAGTGCAATAAATCTCCCACTTGCAAGCCTTCTTGCAGATGATAGTCCAGAGAAAGTTTTGCAATATGCTCAATCATTTGGAATTGGAGATGAGACTCGTGTAGTTGTATATGATGACACATTTGGTGCACTTGCATCACGAGTTGCATGGACTCTAGAATATATTGGACATGAAGATGTATCACTTCTTGACATTACTTTTGATACTTGGAAGAAACTTGGTCTTGAAATAAACACTGAATTACCATCTCCTAGTAAAACTAGTCATTCTCTAAAATTACAGCCACAGATTCTTGCAACTTCTGACTATCTTGTACCTGCCAAAGAAAAGGGTGCAGTTTTAGTAGATAATAGGGAAAGACTAAACTTTCTTGAACAGCACATTCCTGGCGCAATCAACATCCCATACAGAATGCTTGCGTCAGGCCAAAACATTTTGAGACCTAAAGAGGATCTAAAAAGACTGATGCAAAATAGAAATATTTCTTCTAATTCTGAAATAATAACATACTGTGGAAGTGTGGGCACTCTTTCTGGTCTTGGTTATTATGCGCTAAAATCAATAGGACTTGATAATGTAAAACTTTACGTACGTTCTTTTAAGGAATGGAAAACTCTTGAAAAACCAATAGAAAAGCAAAAGGATGCAAACTATTGGGATCTATCTGCTGAATAGTTTTAGGAACTCTGTGCAGCTTCACTTCGAAGCTTCTTTGTAATCATCATCTCAATGTTGTCCATGAGATTAATCATTTTTTGCTTGTTATCTTGGAGATACTCTGAACCTTTGTCAGTTAATCTAATTTTGAATAATCTTATGTCTCTATGTTCTTCAAAAAAGTATTCTATCATCTGTCCGCCTTTCTTTGAGGGCTCTATGAATACATCAAATGATAAGATTATTTCTTTTACATCCCCTTTTTCAATTGCTGTCTTTGCTCCATGTACTGCCTCGCTTATGTCTTTGAGATTTTGTATGACAATTGGTTGTGATTTTTTCGCAGCTCCAAAGAAGCCTTTCTTTTCTACTCCGATCTTTTCTGCAAGCTCTGGAACTATTTCATATTCTTCTACTTTTTGTAATCCTAATGTCTTTTCTGTTTTGATAAGTAATCCTTTCTCAACTAATTTTCTTGCTGCGTCTTCTACTTCTAATTTGCCTACCATTGTAGTCCAAACAATCTGACCAACTTTACGATATCCCTGTCTTACAGATTCTAAAACTACCACCTCAACAATTCTTCTATATCCTTCATCTGTCCTAATGTTTTCAAAATCTTTGTCTCTTACTGCCTTTTTGGCATTTTTAACGTCGATTTCAATTGAACGTTTGAGAGCTTCAATTGATTCTGGGATGTGGTTTAACAGTGAATGATAACATGCTCTGTTGTACCATGACATTCCATCTGTAGGATTGGAATCTATTGCTTTTTCTACACATTCTAAAGCTTTATCATAATTTTTCTGTCTATAAAAAATCAAACCCTTCAAGTTCCAAGACTCTGCATTTGTTACATCGATTTCATGTACTTTATTGTACGCCTCCATTGCACTGGATAAATCATTCATGTGAAAACGGGTGTAGCCTAACTTTAGTAAAGAATCCACATGACCAGGATCAATTCGTAACGCATCTTCAAAGGCACGTGCGGCGTCATCCATTCTTTCATCTGCCATCATGGCAATGCCTTTTTTGTAAAACTTGTTTCTGGAATAATTGGCATCTGTTAATTTCGAATCGCTTGATTCCTTGGGTAATTCAGAGTCTATCTTCTTTATCCCAGTACCAGATTCTTCCTTTTTCCCTCCGAATAATTTCCTCATGGTCATGAAAATATGGTTTAGCCGTAGATAAATACATTAGTTTGAGAAATAGCCTGTTAGGCAGGTAGAAAACCGATTTCCAAGTATCTAAAAATTCACAAATGGGCTTTATATCATATTGAAGATACAAAAATACTTAGGAATTGCACGTAGAATATGTCATCTAAAGATAACACTATTGAGATATCTGGCGAATCGCCCTTTAATCTATCATCTGGCGTATTTGAAGTACAGATTGCCATTTGTGACAGTCAACCACCTGCCGATGAAATTAAGCGAAAAAGTTTTCATTCATTATGGAAGGATAATTTTCATCTTCGAGTAAAAGATAAGCGATTTTCACAAACTCTTGGTTCTACAAAAAATCCTTTACCTGATTCCGTATTTCAAAGAGGAACTGTTTGGATTGTTGTAATTGATCAATTCTCTTCAATTCATTCTAGTTTTCAAATTGATGTTCCAAGAACTGATTTGGGATTTACAGTGCCAACAAAGTCTGAACCAGAAATAACACGTTATACAAAATCCGAGCCAGAATCTAGAACTTCAAAACCTATAACAGAACACTATCAAGCTGAACGTGGGTCACGAGGTCTTTCTGGACCTATGGGTCCTCCTGGTCCGATGGGTCAACCAGGACCAGCGGGTCAATCTGGTGTACAAGGTCCTCCTGGACCCATGGGAGTTCAAGGTGACAAAGGTTCTCCTGGTCCTTCTGGCGATAAGGGTGACAAAGGTCCGCCTGGTCCACCTGGCGATAAAGGAGATAGGGGAGACAAGGGACCAATGGGCGACAAAGGAATCACTGGAGACAAAGGCCCACTTGGTTCGCCTGGTCCGCAAGGAGAAAAAGGTCCACATGGTTCACAAGGAGACAAGGGTGATAGGGGAGACAAGGGACCAATTGGAGAAAAAGGAATCACTGGTGATAAAGGCCCACAAGGTGACAAAGGTCCCCGAGGTGAAGAAGGTGAAGAAGGAGAAAAAGGTGACAAGGGAGACAAGGGTGACAAGGGCGATAAAGGACTAACAGGCGAACTTGGTCCTTTAGGTGAAAAGGGACCAACAGGTCCTCCGGGTCCATCTGGTGATAAAGGAATTATTGGACCTCCAGGTGAACAAGGTCCAAAAGGCCCACTTGGAATAATTGGAGACAAAGGTCTACCAGGTCCTCAAGGTCCTCAAGGTGATAAAGGATTAACTGGCCCTCAAGGTCCTCTTGGAGAAAAAGGTCCTCAAGGTCCTCAAGGTCCTGCTGGGGAAAAAGGTCTTACTGGAATTCCTGGTCCTCAAGGAGATAAAGGTCCCAGGGGATTACCTGGTCCAAGTGGTGATCAGGGTCCACGGGGTACTCCTGGTCCTCAAGGTCCGCCTGGTCCTCAAGGAATTCAAGGTCCTCAAGGTGAAAAGGGCACTACTGGTCCACAAGGTGTACCTGGTGATAAGGGTCCTCCGGGAATTCAAGGTCTACCAGGTCCACTGGGTCCACTGGGTCCACAAGGACAGCCTGGTGATAAAGGCCCACAAGGTGTACAAGGCCCACAAGGTGACAAGGGATTAACTGGTGCTACCGGTCCACTAGGTGATAAAGGTCAGCAAGGCCCACAAGGACAACAAGGTACTCCTGGAGAACAGGGTCCAAGAGGTCCGCCAGGTCCGCCAGGTGATAAAGGTCCTACAGGATTTTCAGAGCAAGAGCGTGCATTGATAACTCAATTGCTTGAGATGTTGTCTTCTAAAAATATACTTACAACCGAACAGCAAATAAAACTAATGAGTTTCCTTTACTAGGAAATCACGTTCTATACTTTTAACATCAGAGAAAATCTGAACTTTACTGTTTTTACGTTTACTTCAAATAACTCAAACTAGATCTAATTAACATGAGTACAAAAGATAAAATTGAATTCAAAATGTTAGATCATGAACGAGTCGGAGACGAACATGTCACTTTCAAACTTGAAGATGGCACAATTGTCAAAGTAAAAGTCGATCTTGACAGAGTGGGTATTGCATTAAATTACAAAAATCCTGATGGCACGTCACATTATGCAGTAAACGCATCGCTTAAGCTATCTTTGATTCCTTATGAAAGAAAATTTTTTGTAGAACCTGATGCAGTTAAAGGCAAATCGTCTCCATCTCCCCCAGGTCAAATGTTTAGCTAAAATATTACAGATTATCGCCTACAAAGAAGCGATAACTGTTTTAAAATTTTATCTTCTTCTTGAGACTGCTCTTCTTACAGCTGATCTCTTGATAGCTCTCTTTGCGATCGCACGTCTTAGAAGAGCTCTTCCGACTACTCTTCTTACAACAGCTCGCTTGATAGCTCTCTTTGCGATCGCACGTTTTACGACTCTTCGCTTTACAGCTCTTCTAACTGCAGTTCGCTTTACATCTCTTCTAACTGCAGTTCGCTTTACAGCTCTTCGTACAACAGCTCGCTTGACAGCTCTTCGTTTAGCAGCTCGTCTTACTAATTTTGCCATTACAAATTAGTAAGTTTACTGGTTTTTCTATAGTGACGCTTAAGAAAATTACACTAAATGATGAGTAATATATACACAATTTTTTTCACAAAATTAAATTTTTAATTATAATTTTGTAAAAATAATCTTCAATTAATTGTGTTGCTGATTATTGTTGCACCATTATAACTTATTTTATATTAACAATTATCTAACACAAAAATTATTTTTTACATAATGCAATGTATCTAATTGTTGTAATGTGAAATGATTTACTCCGAAAAAGTTTTTTCTATTTAGCTTTTACTATTGTAAGTACGTCTTCATCTTGTAATGTGTGATTGATACTAACTCGCTGACCGCCAAACTTTACACTCTTTCCCCATGCTAGACCATATCTGAAATCTTTTTTGAGGTCACGGTGAAGCTTATTACATATGTCCAAAACCGTGGAATTTCTTCTTGCTATCAATGGTTCTTTGAAATCTGTCTCCCCACCTTTTGGTCTCATGTAAATTCTGATAAAGTCTAATTTCTCAAAAATGGCATCTTTTAATGCATTAACGTTAATGTCAGAGTCTGCTGATATGGGTATGAATTTTGTTTTTGACTTTTCTTGTAGTTCTATTACGAATCCTTGGTTTACAAGATCTATTTTGTTCATTATTGTAATAGAATCTACATAAAACTTGTTTCCTGAAATAAAATCGATTAATTGTTCTGAATCCACATCTTCTCGAACCAGTACTCGACCGTTATTCATGCCATATAGCCTAAGAATATCTTTCATTAAACTAATGGACATTTTGGTAAGCGGAACTTGCTGACTGACAGATATTCCACCATCCCCTGTTTTTTCTACTACTATGTCAGGAGGTTTTTGATCAAGTCGAATTCCTATGTTTCCAAGTTCTGTTCTGATTACATCTTCAAGGTATGGTTGGAATACATCAAGAATAATCAATACAAGATCTGCACTTTTTGCAACAGCTAGGACTCTTTTTCCAAGACCTTTTCCAGTTGATGCTCCCTTGATAATTCCTGGCAAGTCAAGTATTTGGATTCTAGCACCACGATGTTCCATCATTCCTGGAACTACAGTAGTTGTTGTAAATTGAAATGCGCCGACGGCAGATTTTGCACCAGTCATTCTGTTTAGCAGAGTAGATTTTCCAACACTTGGAAGGCCGATGAATACTACCGTTGCATCACCGGTTCTTTTGACATCGAAGCCTGCTGAACTTCCAGATGATCTAGATTTTACATCTTCTTGTTCTCTTTTAAGCTTGGCAAGCTTTGCCTTGAGAAGACCAACATGATGTTCTGTTGCTTTATTGATCTGAGTCCTTGACATCTCATCTTTTATTGACTGGATTTTTTCAGGAATTCCCATCTGTAGATTAGATGGTATCTTGCTGAATAAAATCTTAGCACTTTGTATTTTCAGGTCATGCCTGATTTTTTCTTGAAATTCTATGTTTTGATGTATTGTAGAAACATGTTTCCAAAGTATACCATGGTAAATGCACAAGCTATTCTTGCAACACTCATGACTATGACAAACTTTTTGAAATTGTATTTTTTTACTCCTGCAATTATTGTTACAATCTCTGTGAGTATTGGTACCCAATTTAGAACAAAGATTATGCTCCAGCCATATTTGTTGAGCCACTCGAAGCTTTTTTTGTGGTGGTCCTCACCATGGGTTTTTCTTAAAATCTTGTAAATTTTCCCACCGTCGTATCCTATGAAATATGTAACAATTCCTCCAATGACCGAGCCAATTGACATTACTATGAATACAGATATCTCGCTTTCACCCTGTAAAAGTAATGCAGTAGACGTAACTACGATTGGAAAGGGAACTATGGCTGCAAATACTGCGTTAAGAAAAAGACCTAGTAATCCGTATTTTACAAAGAATGGATTTTCAAGTATGGGTCTTAGGAAATCAATCAGCACAAATTGGGTGGATCTCTTCCTTGTAATAGAGCTAACTGAATTTAAAATGTAATTATATTTGATCGGGTTCTTTTCTGTTTTTGATCTTTGAATATAGTGTGATATTTTCTTTCATGATGTATACAATTCTACTTGCAGGTATTACTTGAAAATTTTCAGATGCTTTTAGAAATTCTACAAGTGTCACCTTTTTTATCTCACCAAGGTCTATGTATCCAACTGTGTATAATTCTGGATTGTCACTATGCAATGCCCTGCTAAAAATTTCAGCAATCTTGCCTTTTCGTACCATGTGATTTTGATAATTCAAAACTATTAAAATTGTTAAGAAGTGTCAATTAAATTAAAAATTAACGAGTAAATTTTAGCGGTTTTCTTAGGTTCTGTTATAGGTTCCTATGTGGAAACAGTAGATCATCTTCAAATAAGTTAATGATCTGAAAAATTCAATGACAAATACAAAACTTTTAGGATTTGTCGCAATTGCATTTATCATTGGAGACATTTTTCTTGATATTGTTTGAACATCTGTTGCAGGAAAAGTAAAGATTGGGGAATAACTTCCACTTGTTAAAAGTTGTATGTTAACTCTGTCTGCAAGATCTTTTATTCTTGATAAATCATAAAGTTCTATAGAAGTAGTTCTTGAAAGCAGATTTGCATGGTCAATGGCATCTGTCGAAAATCTGCCAGTTGTAATTATGATTCCCTTTGTAGCTTTATTTGAAATAACTGCTGAATGAAGTTTTTGTACAATGGGTCTTCCAATAGATGTGTTCATCTGATGCTTACATTCTATGATTATGCTCCCGCCTTGCGGCAGGTGAATGACAATGTCTTTTCCACCATCTTTGACTCTGCCAATAAGTTGAACCCTGCCCAGTTTAGTCTCTCAAAGATACGTGCACACAAATCTTCAAAACCAAATCCGTCTATATTATCAAGATAAACAGTTTCTAGGGGATACATGATGGAATTTGGTTAAAAATACAAGTTTTAAAAAAGTATTCCTAGAAAATGTGTTCAACTAGGCGTGAGGTATTTTCCTTTCCTGCAAGCCAGTT
>JANXYF010000100.1 GCA_025350175.1 Nitrosopumilales archaeon
GCTTGTCACTACAATGTCTGAAAATCCAATAGGCCATGGACTGGGAACCGGTTTACTTGAAAATAAAATGACTTTCTTTTTTGCATTCTTTGCTACGAACATCTCAATTGATGCACCAAAACTTGGCTCTGGCAATACTACTAGAACATCTGCTTTTTTTATACAGTCAAGATCATGCTTGATTATTTTTTTACAAGCATAGGTTTTTTTCTAAAATCATGTATCTTGGAATAATCTTTGCCTTTGGAAAACTGTTTTACCGTCTCAAAGCCCTCGCTTTCTAGAAATTCTCTCATCTCCAAAATTTTATCTATTCCTGCTCCCCCTATGGGACCGCAAACCATTATTTTCATGATTGTGACTTGTTTGATAAAATAAAATTGTTGACGTGAATGCTATCCTTCAGAAGCTGACTTTCCGCCATCAACATTGAGGATTACACCTGAAATCCATTTTGCATCATCTGATGCAAGATATACAACTGCATTTGCAACATCTTCTGGCTCTCCTATTCTGTTTATTGGCTGTCTGTTTTCTAGGACCTTTCTTGCTTCTGGATAATCAAGATATGATTTTATCATTCCCGCATTGACAATTCCAGGATTGACACAATTGCAACGAATATTTCGTCTTGCATATTCTACTGCTAATCCTTTAGTGAACATGTTGATTGCAGCTTTTGTTGTACAGTATACAGTCAAGTGAACTTTTGGTATTGCCCTTTCTGCTGAAATTGAACCAATGTTGATTATTGATCCTCCATTTTTATTTTCAAGCATCTTTACTATGACAGATTTTGTTATCCTAAATGTTCCAAACAAGTTTGTGTTGACTAGAGAATGCCAAGCTTCTTCCGACATTTCATGAAAATGTATTGGATCAGAAATTGCTCCTGCATTGTTGACTAAAATATCGATTTTCCCATAATGGTCAGTTATCTGTTTTACTGTTTGAATGACCTGTGCTTCATTTGTAATATCACATAGGATTGCAACTGTTTTTGAAGCATGGTCTTTGATTGTGGCTCTTGCCTTTTCTAGCTTGGCCATGTCTCTTCCTAACATAACTACATTGGCTCCTTCTTGGACCAATTTCTTGGAAATTTCTAATCCAATGTCACTAGAGGCCCCAGTAACTATAGCCACTTTGTCGTTTAGTCGCATATTCTGTATTTGGAATTGTACTATATGAATAATTAAGTTATCAGTTTTATCCTTGGCAGAAATACACGATCAAGTCTAAAACACGCCTAGATCTGTCGTATTAACGAACAATGATTACGGGACATTTTGCAAGTTCAGAAATTTTCCTACTCACACTTCCAAGCGTCTTTATCTTTGAAACTCCTGAAAGGCCCTTGCTTCCTATGATTACAAGATCAATATCGTGGTCTTGAGTAAACTTCAATAGTTTTCCAGTAATCTCTCCTTCTAAAACAAATCCTTTTACGATTACTCCTGAATCTTCATAATCTTTTTGTATTTTTTGCAGGTATGATTCAATTGAAGTCTTGACTGTACTCTTTATCTGATCTAGAGTCTTTCTAGTGTTTTTTGAATGAATCTGACCAGGTGGACTAACTGCACTTACATCTATGACATTTACCAAGTATAATGAAGAGTCAAACGTGCTTGCCATGTTGACTGCCATCTTTAGTGCCTTTTGAGAATGTACCGAGCCATCATATGGAACTAGGATGTTGTTGTATAATTTACTCATGACTTATTTTTGATACTGGGGGAATTAAATCAGTTTATCAATTTCATCGATGATAACGTGAATATTTCTTATGCTTGTGTGTAAACTTGATTAATTATCATTCATGATAATCTGGGGCTGGCTTCAAATATTTTATAATACAATTTATAATTTCATGAAATTCATACTGATTACCAATTCATTGAATTGTTGCCTGGATTTATTCCAAATATGAATAAAGATACCACGCAACAAATGCCGCGAGATGTGGTGTGTACATGTAAAACATGTAACCATGGCATAGCTAGAGATTGTATCAAACTCAAGTGTGTTTGTTGTAAAGACGAAGATCACATGATGGTATTGGACGGTATGGTTGGATATGGCTCGATTCACAAAAAGTGAAAAAGATTCTACATTTGTAGATATACAACTGGATTTGGTTAAATTGGAAGGAAATCTCTCAATACCAAAAAATTCTATTGGCATTGTACTTTTTGCACATGGCAGTGGTAGTGGTAGGATGAGTCCAAGAAATCGTTTTGTTGCAAGAGAACTAAATCAAAATGGGATTGCCACATTGTTATTTGACTTGTTGACTAGGGAAGAGGAAGAAATAGACATGCAAACCACACATTTGAGATTTGATATTCCATTACTCTCACAAAGATTGGTCGAAACTACTGACTGGTTTCTGAAAAGTTTTAAGAACGTAAATCTGAATGTGGGATATTTTGGTGCAAGTACTGGTGCAGCAGCCGCCTTGGTGGCAGCAGCTGAGAGGCCTGGCATAGTCAAGGCAGTGGTATCTAGAGGTGGAAGGCCAGACCTTGCTGGATCAAGTCTAGGTTCCGTAAAATGTCCAACATTACTTCTAGTGGGAGGCTATGATGATGTTGTAATAGATTTAAACAAACAGGCATTGGCTAAATTAAAATCCGAAAAGAAGTTAATCATCATACCCGAAGCCACACATCTTTTTGAAGAACCGGGAAAACTAGAACAAGTGGCACAATATGCAAGTAACTGGTTTTTGCAATATCTTGGAGAGCCTAGTTGATATTCAATGACAGAGTTGACGCTGCACAAAGACTTGCAAAGAAACTGGAATGGATAAAAACAGAAAATCCAGTAATCTTGGCAATTCCACGTGGTGGTGTAGTAACAGGTGATGTAATTGCAAAAACCTTGGGACTCTCACTGGACATCATTGTTTCACGTAAAGTAGGAGCACCATATAATCCGGAACTTGCAATAGGGGCAGTAGCACATGACGGTAGTTTTTTTCCAAACTCTGATTTGATAAACACATTAGGCATTCCAAAAAATTATCTTGATGAAAAAATTGCAGAACAAATGGAAGAGATTGAGCACAGGCTAGTAAAATTTAGGGGAAGAACTGACTATGATCTAAAAAACAAGACTGTTGTTCTTGTTGATGATGGCATTGCTACTGGTGCTACAGTCTTTGTTGCATTAGAATGGATAAAAAAACAGAAACCCAAGCGAGTAATCGTGGCAATTCCTGTAGGGCCAAGAGATACAATTGAGAGGTTGTCGAAAATGGCTGAAGTTGTTGTATTGGACGCTCCTGAATCCTTTGGTGCAGTTGGAGAGTTTTACCACTCCTTTGATCAAGTTGAAGATTATCAGGTAGCAGAGATCATGAGTGGGTATGGATTTAGGCCAAAGAGTCTCAAATAATTCCACCATTTGTTTTCAAACAATATTAACAATTAGGCCAAATGTGTAATAGTTGTCAAACTCACGATTATTGAAAATAAAATCATTCTTCAAGATCTTGGGTCCTGGATGGATATCTGGAGCAGCAGATGACGACCCATCTGGAATTGCAACCTATTCACAAGCCGGTGCACAATTTGGCTTTACCACGCTGTGGATGGCATTGTTTATGCTTCCAATGATGTTTGTAATTCAGGAGATCTGTGCACGGATTGGACTTGTTACTGGAAGTGGACTGGCAGGCATTGTAAAAAAAAGATATTCAAAAAAAATAGTTTACCCAATTATTAGTCTACTTTTGATTGCAAATACGATAAACATTGGAGCAGACATTGGTGCAATGTCTGCATCAGTAAAACTTGTTTTTCCACATTTGCCAATAGTTATTGTAACTATACTTTTTACTGTGCTTATTATTTGTGCAGAAATTTTTGTACCTTATAAAAAATATGTTACAATACTCAAGTATCTGGCTCTAAGCTTACTGGCGTATATGCTAACTGCATTTATTGTAGGAGCAAACTGGAATGAAATTTTAGTTGCAAGCATAATTCCTCATGTTGAATTTACTCCAGCTTTTGCAATGTTATTTGTTGCAATATTTGGCACTACCATATAGCCATATCTGTTTTTTTGGCAAGCGTCTGAAGAAGCTGAAGATAAAGTTCTAAGAAATAAAATAAAAAATATCGGAGAAGATACTCCCAAAACTCAAAATAAAGAAATCAAGATGATGCGAAGAGATGTTGCAGTTGGAATGGCATTTTCCCAAATAGTAATGTGGTTTATCATAATTACAACGGCGGGAACACTTCATGTGCATGGTATCACCGATATAGTTACAGCAGACCAGGCAGCCGCGGCACTTGAGCCTCTAGTTAAGACATTTCCTCATTCAGGAGAATTGGCAAAAATCATCTTTGCTTTTGGAGTAATCGGTGTGGGCCTGCTTGCAATACCAGTACTAGCAGGTTCATCTGCATATGCATTGTCGGAGCAATTTGGATGGAAGCAAGGTCTTAATAAAAAATTCAGCCAAGCCAAGGGATTTTACTTGATTATAGCTGCATCCACTGTAATAGGACTCTGGATAAATTTTGCAAATATTGATCCGATTAAAGCTCTGATATATGCAGCGGTAATCAATGGTGTTATTGCTGTTCCACTACTTGTTCTAATTGTGAAAATTGGAAATGACAAGAAAATTTTTGAGGGCAGGACCACTGGAAAGATATCCAATATCGTCGGTTGGATTACTGTTGCAGTTATGGGATTTGCCGCGGCAGTCATGTTTCTAACCTGGCAGACATGATTTTACCTATTTACAAAAAATCTAGTCTATCAACAAAATACTATCTTGCACGTAATGCATTTAGTATGACACTAACATCAAGAACTTCTTGAAGTAATGCTCCCATAGCTGGAGGGAGGTGTCCAAACATTGCTATGGCCATAAAGAAAAAGCTACCCCCCAGACCAACAAAGATGCTTTGTTTTGCAACAGAGATTGTTCTCTTGCCAATCTCAATTGTATTTACCACCTTTGAAACACTATCATCTAAAAGTACTACATCTGCAGCTTCTGCAGAGATGGCCGTTCCCCTTGCACCCATTGCAATTCCTACAGTTGATGCTGCCAAAGCTGGAGCATCATTAATTCCATCTCCTACCATTATGACATTTTCATATTCTTGTCTTAGTTTTTTTACTGCAATTACCTTTTCTTCGGGAACAAGTTCTGCCTCATAATCT
>JANXYF010000005.1 GCA_025350175.1 Nitrosopumilales archaeon
CAGGCAAGTAATGATTCAATCGAATCGGTAAAGATATAAACAAAACAGCAAGTCAAACATTCATGTCTGCAGGCGAACAACAAATTCCTCCTTGGTTGCAAGAGCAAGTAGGTAGATTACAACAATTACAGCAAAATCTCCAGTCCATAATGCTTCAGAAACAACATCTTGAATCTGAACATCTTGAGACCGAAAGAGCACTTGAGTTACTAGTAAAGGCAAATGATGATGATGATGTTTACAAAACTGCAGGATCAATTCTTGTGAAATCTAATAAAACTAGCTTGGTTTCAGAATTACAAGAAAAGAAAGAACTTGCACATACTAGACTTACAGTATTATCAAAACAAGAAGTTAGAGTAAAGGAAAATCTAAAAGAGGCAGAGACTAAAATCCGAGAAATGTTGAAAGGTCCTCCACAACCAGGACAAACCAAGACAGATACTCCTAAATAAAATATTTACAGAAACTTAACGGTTTGATGAAAATTGAAGATCTTCGAATGGTAGTTGATGAACGGGAGAGAAAAAGTGGGATCCCGGATTTATTAAAACAGATAGGCGTCAAAGTCGAAATGATGAATTTACCTGTTGGTGATTACATTGTTGCATCTGAAACAGTAGTAGAAAGAAAAAGTGTGAGCGATTTTATCTCATCAGTTTTTGATGGACGCTTGTTTGATCAATGTAACAGGCTAAAAGAACACTTTGAGCATCCTGCTATAATCATAGAAGGAAATGTTGATGAAATTGATAAAATTACAGAAAATCCTCTTGTGTTCTATGGGGCAATGTCTTCCGTAGTATTAGATTTCAAAATACCTGTAATCCCCACTCCTAATGCATCACATACAGCTAAATTACTAATATCGATGTGTGCAAGGCAAGGGACTGTAAAAGGACCTTTCCTTAAAAAAATTAGAAAGTCTGGCGATTTGCAACAACAACAATTATCAATCCTATCTAGTTTGCCAGGTGTTGGAGAAAAACTTGCATCTAGAATGCTTGAAAAATTTGGTTCACCAAGTAGCTCACTTAATGCCTCATCACTGGAATTATCTAAAATAAATGGAATGGGGGAATCACGTGCTCAAAAAATAAGAAAAATACTTGATGCTGAAAGTAAAAATACAAAAAAGACTGATCAAAAGACATTGCATGATATGTGACACATTGTTCAAATATGTTATTCTAGCTCAATCGAATAATTGATAGTTTCACATCAGTGGTTGGCAGAACATTACAATGATCCAGATTTAGTAATATTAGATTCTCGTGGTAGTGTTGCATATTCTTATGCTCATATTCCAAATTCTCAACCTCTTGGAGTTGAAAAAGTTGTAAAAACTAATCAGTATGGAGCTAATCTTGTAATTGAAAGTGAACAGGCTAAAACTCTATTTAGTTCACTTGGAATTGATGAATCCAAAACTGTCATAATATATGGAGATTACTTGGATCCATCTGCTGCTAGGATAGCTTGGACATTATTATATTTCGGACATGAAAAAACAAAAATTCTTGATGTCGAAATAAGAACTTGGCACAAAAAAGAACTTCCAATTACTAAAGATATCCCAAAATCAATGCCTGCAAAGTTCATTCCAAAAATAAATTCTTCAATAAGAATTGAGGCAGAAGAACTTCATAAAAAAATTGATAGCGCGGTGATAATTGATGCAAGATCTCCTCAAGAATTTATGGCAGGTAGAATCTTGAACGCGGTACTTTTTCCCTTTACTGACGGTGTAGGTGAAGGCGGTTCTCTTTTTAAAGAAAAAGATGAACTCTCGCGGATTTTTACCGAACAACAAATACCAAAAGATAAGGAATTGGTATGCTATTGTGCACTTGGTCACAGAGCTGCAAATGTATTTACTCAATTACGAATGGCTGGATATGATAACGTAAAGTTATACGATGGCTCTTTTGCGGATTGGGTTGGAAGAAGACTTCCTCTCGGCTGATTTTTTCTTTAACTTGCTTCCACATATGGGACAATTTGAGATCTTTTCAAAGACCTTGCTACAAGCAGGGCAAATGTATACACTGTCTAATATTTTGGATATTCCTTTGGTCATTATTGGAATAACTTTCAAATTCAAATGTTTAGCAACATTTGATACTGTATAGTCATCTGTTACCAATTCTCCATTTAACTGCACACACAATGCAAGTACTGATACATCTTCCTTTGATAACTCGGACAAGTCACCTGTATTCTTTGCTTTCTCTAAAACAAAATTAGTATTTTCTTGATCTGGTTCTATAATTTTTAGTCTATCTAAATCGATAAGAGCTTGTACCGCATCATGACTTTTCTTAATGTGTTTTATTTCTTCAAAAACTAGGGGAGTTGTAAAACTCTGTTCTTGTGAAGAAAATGGTATTCCGGCATAAAATGATGTCGCATCTAAAACTTTAGAAGCCAAGCTTACTCATCTGTCTAAGACCTTGTTTCTTTAGTCTTACAAACACAGCTTGTTTTTTGTATTTTTTGATTGTTATCACTTCATCAAATCTCGCGGTTTTAATTACCTGTGCATCCATGATGATACTTGAATCATGATTACTTATGATCTCAACTTTTTCATCAGGTACAACAATTGATGGTAATTTGTTGACAGGGGCTACCGGTGTTATGATAAGTACATTTAGACTCTCATGAAGTATAGGTCCTCCAAGAGAGTAGGAATGACCTGTAGAACCACTTGGGGTTGCTACTATCACACCGTCCATTTTTTGTGTTACTGTATCACTTTGAAATTTAATTTCAAATAACGATGTCTTTGTTAAATTCACTCTGTTGATATAGATCTCATTTAGTGCTGGTGGAAAATCTTGTCCTCCACAAGAAGCAACTACTCTTATTCTTCTGTCAAAAAAAATCTTGTCTGAGATAATTTGGTCAATGGCCGAATCGATTTGTGGCAATGTTATTTCTGACAATATACCTCTGTTTCCTCCGACATTTATTGCAAGATTTGGAACCTCATTTTCCAAATATCTAAAAGTTCGAAGCGTGGTTCCATCCCCTCCTAAGGTGATGGTCAAATCTAATTTTGTAGTCTTGAGATCTTCTAAATCATTGACTTTTTTTGCACCGTCAACTTCTGCTGGAGAAACAATGTATACCTTAATTTTTTTTGCAAGTAGTTTCTT
>JANXYF010000156.1 GCA_025350175.1 Nitrosopumilales archaeon
GATCCGTTTGGACCCATAATTGCATGAACTTCGCCTGGACCTGTTTTGAGATTTACTCCTTTGAGAATTTCTTTACCGTCTCTTTGTACGTGAAGGTCTCTAATCTCAAGTGTTGCCATTGTGTTTAGAAGATGATTTTGGATATATAAGCTAACAAAAAATTAGCGCTAGCTAATACTAATTCTAAGAATTTAGAATGATCTTATCATACGTAAGTGATTTAAAATATGTCTTGTTAAATCCGTGAATATTTTAAAACAAATTCTACCATCTTATAGTCTTGATGATACTCTTTGCCAAGTTACTTGATGACTTTGTGATAATTCTGAAAAAGATTCTGATATGACTGTGTTGAAGAAATCCAGTTGAACGATGTATGATAATAGTCACATTTCTCTTTACTTTACCATAATACTTGAAGAAGACTGGCTCATACCTGAGATAATGAGAACGGACATTTTTTACATATCTTGTATACATATAGTACGTTTTAGAGTAAAGCAAATTCAACCAAGCCGGGGATATCTTTTCTATATTGATGATTTTCATTAGTGTGATATTCTCTTCCATAGGTTGGTCTAGCGTGAACATTGTTTTTTACGCGTAGCGTATGATATGCTTCAACTATCATTTTG
Organism: Nitrosopumilales archaeon; assembly: GCA_025350175.1. Classification (GTDB taxonomy): domain Archaea; phylum Thermoproteota; class Nitrososphaeria; order Nitrososphaerales; family Nitrosopumilaceae; genus Nitrosotalea. Next base: position 636 of record JANXYF010000156.1, read on the forward strand.
AATTTTATACCATCTTTTGCCGAGATATTTTTGTCAGGATGATATTCTAATGCAAGTTTACGATATGCATCTTTAATCTCGTTAATGGAGGCACCTTCACCCAAACCAAGAAGTTTGTAACACTGGTTACTGTCCAATGACAAGATCATGCTTGAGCCATTTTAATAAAGTTTGATTGCATTTTCTTGGTATGTCTGTAAATAAAAATGTCCTAGGTTTTTACGTCACTTTCAATTTGACCATCTTTTATCATGATTATTCATTTCAGTATTTAGTGATTGATGAACATTGTTCTTGATGCTAGTCTTCGCCTAACTCTTTGTCAACTTTATCTTTGAGCAATTTGTATTTAGTAAATCGCTTGTTCCAATGTGAAAAGAATTTGTATTCTTTTATTGCAATCAATAATAGTATTGCAGCAAATATTATTGAAATAATTATGAATACTCGTAATCCTAAAAATATTGACGTATTATGTGGACGATTTGCTCCCATAGTTATTTCTTTTATGACTGTACCATTCTGATCAACTAGTTGGAGATGTGACCCTGGTGGAAGGTGACGCAAATCATTTCCACCTGCTTGCTGTGTTTCTAATTGCCTTATGCTATAATCAGGATGTCCAAGTAAAACTCCTCCTAGAATTAATGCTGCTGGTCCAAAAAATAGGGCACTTGCAATGAAAATTAAAAATAATCGTCTTGAACTGTTAGTATGAGATAAAAGCTCGTCTAAAATTTTTAAAATATTCTCAGATTCCTTTTTCTCATCCTTATCTCTAGGAGATGCATCTTTCTCAGGAGGATTGTTATCAGGATCTGACATCTAATAGATCTCCCCCATTTCCATTAAAAACACTTCGCTAACTTTGTTCTTCAATGGGTCTCTTCCTTGGAAACATATCCTCGTATGGCTCTAAAATTAGTTTACAAAACTCTCGTCCTTTTTGAGTTACGGCGTATTTTATTATCTTTTTATTTCCCCATGCCTGTTCAGTTCTCTTTATGAAGCCCTTTTTCTCAAGGCTCTCAAGAATATCTTTGTGTTTCATTAAATTTAAGCCACAATAGCTGAGAAGTGCTGTCTGATTGAGCTCACTATGCTCTGTTAATTTTAAAATAATGTCTTTTCGTATGTAAATTCTATCCCTATATTCGTGTGACAAGTTATGATTTGTTCCAGTCTAAGTCAAGTATTAAGCTTTATTCGAAATTATTTTTTTTGGACACAAAATTACATTTCTAGTACTTTTACCTTTCACTAACAATGTTACTGAACAAAGTTTGATAATTGTTTTATTTGAAATTAATGATTCAATATTATGGGAATCAACATGCAATCAGTTCAAAACATTAGTCAAAAAAACTATTCTCTGGAAGAACTTGAATCTTTTTGTGACGAGATCCTCAATTTAGATCCTAAAATTAGATTTGCTGGAATAATTAATGATAAAGGAAAATTGCTTGTTGAAAATAAGAAGAAAGGGTTGATAGTTTTCATAGATCCCAAAGACCTTGAAATTCTGTTAATGGAAACTGCATTAGGAGTACGGATGCGTAGAGACCATGATGCACAACTTGGACCGATAAATTTTACAATTTCATATGGGAGAAACGTGATATCTATAATCTTTCCATTTGAGACTGAAATTTTATGTGTAACTGCAGAAAAAGATCTGGATTTTTTTAAAATACCCTTTTTGATATTTCAACTCTTGGAAACAAAAATTATCAAAAAGGAATTAATGTAATATGCAAAGATCTTGGTGTGACAGATTTGGCTAAACTAATACTAGTTGAAATTACTACATTTTCTGCTATATTATTACGAGATCTGAAGAAACATCATGTATTGCCAAATTTGCAACTATTTGATAACAATGGAGATTGGAAAAAACAAAATGTTTCATAAAGAAACAGATCTCCAATGTAAAATATGCAAAATGCAATTTAGTGATGCCGTTAGATTAGAGAGACATTCCAAGGCTGCACATCCAATAAAGCATGATGGATTTAGGCAAAAATGGTATTGGGATAATTAACACATGTTTTTTAAAAATTTTTGGAGGGATACGTTATATTGTACTCAAAAAATTTTATTTAGCGAGAGAATTTTTTAGAAAAGGAAATTAAAACAATGCTAATTAAACTAGAACCTAGAGATGTTGCAAGACTTGGTACGCTTGGAAATAACAAGTGTAGAAAATGTACTATTGAATTAATGGAAGGAGATACAGTCATACGGATAGGAGCAAGACCTTCAAAATATTTTCATCTAGAATGTTTCAAAGCATACTAGACGTAATCTTGAGTTTTTTAATATGTAAAAATCATCTTAATCTTCACTAACAATGTTCTTGAACAAGGTTTGACAAGTGTTTTATGTAAAAAAATTACTAAAATATCATGAAATCAAGTGGTATGGAAATATGTAATCACTATGGAGTTCTTAGTATGTATGGTGTTAACTTGGATGAATTTTAAAGGGATTAGTTATGAGCAATAAACAAGATTTGATATCTGAAAAAAATATTAAAATGGAAACTGATGACTCTCATGCTCTCAGAGTTGAGAATCTTTCAAAGATCTATGATACTTCAGCTGGAAGAGTTGTCGCATTGGATAAAGTAAGTTTTACTATAAAAAAAGGCGAATTTGTATCAGTTGTGGGACCATCTGGTAGTGGAAAATCTACTATACTTAACTTGGTTGGCGCACTTGATAGACCTACCAGCGGAAAAATCTCCATTGATGGAATAAACATGTTTTCTATGAATGACTCTGAAATTGCCACCATGAGAAATAAGCGAATTGGATTTATTTTCCAATCATTTAATCTTATCAATAGAACAACAGTTCTTAAAAATGTAAAACTTCCAGGACTTATTTCTGGCATGTCCCATGATGTTGCAGAGTTTCGTGCTATGAAAATTCTAGAAGCACTTGGTATAGACGATAAAAAAGACCAAAAACCAATAAATCTCAGTGGTGGACAGCAGCAAAGAGTTGCAATAGCTCGCTCTTTGATAAACAATCCCTCTATAATTTTAGCTGATGAACCTACTGGAAACTTGGATACAAAGACAGGCGATGATGTGTTTACAATGCTGAAAAATCTTTCACATAAATTTCAACGAACTGTAATAATGGTCACTCACAATCCAGAACTTGCTGAATCAAGTGATAGATCTATATTGTTAAGAGATGGGAGAATAGAGAAAGATGTCTACAACTAGAACTTTAACAAAATTTTTCGCAAGAAGACTTGCAGTAAAATTTATAATTCCAATTCTAGTCCTGATGCTTTTTGTACCTACTGTGATTTCCTCTTTTGATGCATATGGACAGGTAACCACTACCGCAACAACAGGAGGATTGACAATACAGCAAACACAGGACTGTTTTGCACCGCTAACTACTATACTTGATGCAACTTATGCTGGTCCTGTTGTTGTTGATTCGTATTGGGTAGATCAAGGAACATCTTCTTCAACCGATGTTACTAGTAATCCTGTCAAAAAAGAGATAGGTCCAGGAGAAGGACCTTCAGTTTTTGCAGTGGTATTTACAAATAGAAATTCAAACTTTCCAATAACATCAGTTACTGCATTTCTTAATCTTCCATCAGGATTTTTAGCTACTGGAGAGAGTGCAAATCCTCAATTACTTCAACAGCACTATCAGGCAGGACGAGCTGTAGCCAATCCTGCGGTAGGAAACAACTATGGTACTATACCACCCGGAGCCTCATTTACTATCTATTTTAACATAAATGTACTACCATCTGCCAGAGTAGGAACTTTTGCTACAACAGTTGTTGCAAATTATGTACAAGTTGGAGTAGTTGGACAACAATGTACTTCCGCATTACTTAACGTTCCATTTGTTCTTCCTGGCAAAGTAATAATGGATGCATCAACTGCAACTGCAGAAATTCCACCTCAAGCTCAAAGTCCTGTATCTGTAACAATTGAGAACAAGGGTTCTGCTCCTGCAACAGGAGTAGTGGTAACAATTACAAATCTTGGATCATCTAAAGGTGCTACTGGAAGTTCATCTGCTGGAGGAGCTATTACACTATCATCAACTACTACCCAACTTATCAATCTGGGGCCTAATACCTTTAACATTGGAACTATCCCTGCAAATTCTAAAGCTGTAATATCTACAAAACTTTATGCAAGCAATTCAGCTGGAGGTTCCACCCAACTAATACAACTTCAAATAGACTATCAAAACGCATGGGGAAAACTTTCAACTACTAATGTAAACACTGGGCTTGTCATAACTCCAAATCCTCCACAAACTATTAGCTTGTCATATCTTGGAGATACTACAACTCCTGTAATTACTGCAGGAAATCTGGGCGATCTTAATTTCGTTGTTGCAAATAATAGTAATGATACAATGTCGAACATCCTGATATCTCTTGTACCTCAATCAACTTCTGTTTCTATAGTTGGATCTTCTACCTGGACAATACAAAATATGAAACCAGGAGACAAACAAGAATTAGACACCAAAGTATTTGCAGCAACTTCATTGATCAATACCCCTACTTCATTTACATTGACTGCAAATTATGACTCAAAAGGACAATCCATGACAAACTCTCTTACCTTGGGAACTTTTGTAGTGGGTAGCATCAAACTCCAGATATATGGTCTAACTGCAAATTCTGCGGGTGGAACTTCTACTCTGGTAGGTAACTTGCTCAATCAAGGAAGCACTACAGCATTATTTACAACAATTCAACCAACACAATCTCCACTTTTAGATGCAATTCGAGCTGCAAGGGTTGCAAATTCTACAAATAATCAATCTCAATCATTTACCCCATCTGGACAAGCAGGATTCCAAGGAGGTAGCGGTGCAGGCGGACAAGGAAGAGGTGGTGGTCAGAGAGGTTCAACACAACAATTCATTGGTGATCTTTCACCAGATTCGCCAATTCCAATTAGCGTGCCTATGAGAGGACTAAACACAATACCACCTGGATCATATCAGGTAGCATTCAAAGTAGTTTATGCTGATGACTTGAAGAACTTTCATACAGTAATACTAAACGGAACAATCTTTGTTGGAAGAAGTGCACCAACTAATACTGCCACACAAAATACTTCAATACTAGATCAGATACCTCTTCCTCCACCAGTAACTATTGGAATAATAGTTACAGTAGCAGTAGTGATTGCACTTTTAATAAGAAAGAAAAGAGTCGCAAAGAAAAAACTAAAGCTGTTAACACAGGGGGATACTGACATAGTCTCAATATTTGACGGTGCCAAAAAGAAAGAGAATGAATCCTAAAGATCTTTTTTTATTATCATTTGAGGCACTAGTTGATAGAAAAGTTAGAACACTACTTACAATTCTGATGGTTGTACTTGGGAGTAGTCTTGTTGTTGTACTAAATGGTTTGAGTGCAGGCCAAACAGCATTCTTGGAACAACAATTTAACACACTGGCAGCTAATGTCCTCTTTGTAGGAAGTGGACAACGTTCTCTTAGCTCATTTGCTGCATCTACAAGTAATTCTATAATAATTAATGATGTAATTGTACAAAAAATCAGGGCTCTGCCAAATGTATCTGATGTTATACCTACATACACTGGTTCTGCCCAAATCAACTCACAGGGAAATACTCAACGTGCATCCATTACTGCAATTGATCCATCAAAATTATCTGTAGAACTTCCAAATCTTACATATGTTGATGGTTCTGCAATAAATCCAGGAGATCGGTCATCGGCAATTGTGGGAGATACTGTAGTAAATCCACAGGGTGCTGACACTGCTTTTGTTGTACTTGGAGAAACGATCAAGGCAACTGCATCTTATACAGATTCAAGTGGAGCTCACACAGTAGTAAAGAATTTTGTAGTTACAGGAATTCTAAAACCGTCTGGTAATACTGGAATAGACCGTTCAATTATAATTAATCTTGATGCTGGCAATCAGTTATTGCACAAGCAAAACAGGTATGATCAGTTGATTATTGCCGCAACTACTCCTGATGATGTTGATACGGTACAACAAGAGATCACTAGTACATTTGGAAAAACTCTGGGTGCTACAACTCCTAAAGCAATTATGGCCGTCAGACAGCAAGCTGCAAGCGGTAATGCTGCCTTTATTTTGATGGTTGGAATTATTGCACTTGTTGTAGGAGCAGTTGGTATTGTTACAACACTGTATAATTCCGTTACAGAAAGAATTCGTGAAATAGGTACTATGAAGGCAATAGGAGCTCAGAATGCTGAAATTCTTGCACTTTTTCTAGTCGAAGCTGCACTGATTGGTATTATTGGTGCATCATCTGGGATGGGAATTGGAATGATTGGAGGTATAGTACTGGGTATCCTTACAACCACAACTCCAACTGGTGGAGGACCACCTGTTCACATACCGCCAATCTTTGTTCCAACGGATTTGCTTAAGGTTTGGCTACTTTCTCTTGGACTAAGTGTTTTGGCAGGAATGTATCCAGCATGGAAGGCATCAAAACTTTCTCCAATGGTTGCATTAAGACGAGAATAAAATTATTAAAATTATTTTATGATGAAAATAATGATCTACAATCTTGGTATTTTTGACAACTTGATTTTTATTTTTACTCAACAATAATTATGAAAATATTACTCGTTATGTCATGTCAACCTATTATAATGCCAGATTAATGATATCATAGAGGACAATAATTTGGAACCGCTTGAATTTTGTGATGTTTGTTTTCAGAAAGGAAGACCTAATCTTTGTGAGACTTATAAGAATGAATTTACTAAAATCACTTCATTACAATTTTCACAGAAATCCAGGTTGGACAAAGTTCTCAATAGGCTAGAGATTAGACCAAGATCCGTTGAAAAGCGTTGGACACTTGTTATGGACTCTCAAAAACGAAAGGAATTTCTTGATTCACTATGGGGAATGGCAATTACTGTTCATACGTTAGAAGATCATGTTAAAACTATAACAAGGCTTTACAAGCCAGAGATAAGAAAACTTGGGGATGAAAAACAAGTCGAACTTCCTAGTCCCGAAACTTGGGAAGAATTTGATCCTAAATCACGAGACTGGACTCCACTAAAAGTTGAAACAAAGAAAGAAAAATTCTATGCCAAAGTAAATCTTG
>JANXYF010000180.1 GCA_025350175.1 Nitrosopumilales archaeon
CCAAAAAATAAGTTGTTTATTAAGAAGTGGTACCGTACAACACAAATTCTTACCAGTCGTGAACAAAATATCATTTAATTAGAGAAATCATTCCATTAACATTGCATGATTGAAGAGCTAACAGAACTTGTAGACCAATTAATAGAATTTGGCTATGGAGATTCTATCAGGTTAGATTCCATATCAAATAGACTGAAAAAAAATGAGTTTCCATATCCTTCTGACCAGATATACGTAGACATGCTGGTTTCAAAATTTCTCTATCCACACCTGGAAGAAAATGAAAATTTAAAAAAACCCAAAGTAGGATCTTTGGAGAGAAAAATACAAAATGTCAAAAAGATATACGGAGGAGATGACCCGTTATCGGTAAATGAGCGTCTCTCTGATCTATGTCCAAAATGCAGCAATCCTGTTCCAAGAATGTTTAGTTTTTGTTCAAGATGCGGAGCATTTCATGATGAGCACAATTTCATTGATGTTGCAAAAGCTCAACAAAAGAAAATTAAAAAAATAAAATTAAAAAAAGAAAGAAAGAAAAAAACCTAACCTGATAGTATTTTAACTCTGCGTGGTATTTGTTAGTGGAATTGAGTTGTCAGCGAATTTACTATTTGTTGATGTAGGTCTACTGTCATATCTTCTCTTAACAAAGTAGTGCATACATCCATGGCGTAAATGGAGTACCATCATGTATAACACAAGTATGGACTTTGTTTTGTTATTAAAATTTCTTTATAGCCAGACTCAAAATTTGCAAAAAACCTAGAGAACTGTCATTTCATGCTGCTGACAAGTATTATGATTAATGCACTACCCACTACTGCAACTGACCATGGTAGAGGACCATAGTATTTTTTTCCAAACTTGCCTTTCTTTGAGTTAAAGACCATCCATATCAGAAATGGAATAATCCAAAATATGGCAGAAGAATGAGTCTTGAATATGACATTATTTGCAACAAATATGCTAACAACAGATGCGACTGTGACAAGTGTAACAATGGCAAAATGCATCTTATTCCATGGCACTAGATTATTGTCTGCCTTCACGCACTTGGTCAGATTATTCCATACTATAACACATTCGGTTAGCCTATCTTTTTTTACTAGACATCTTAAGTTCGTATATTACAAGAAATTACTATGAGTAAAACATCAAACAAAGCAAAGAAAAGAAAAAAAGAGCAAGATAGCGCTAAATCCAAAAAGTAGTTCTCTTGCCAATGCGGAAAAATCTACAAAGGTTAGATACTACAATTCTATGGTAACTTGAGAGATATGTTATCCTATGGATTTATCATTAAAAAATTCCAGCAAAAAGGCAACAAATGACGACTATGTCGGTATAATGACTTGACATACTCTATACCAGTATGGCAAAACGAACACATGCATCTTATGTAGCAGCAGGAAAGAAAGCTGCAAAGAATAGAACACATGCATCTTATGTAGCAGCAGGAAAAAAGGGTGCAAAGACTAGAAAAAGAAAAGGTAACTAGATTCTCAAAATATAAAAACTAGTTTCTCTTTCTAATTCAGAAATATCCCAAATCCTTGTTATATTCTATCTTTCTTTTTCTATAATGATTTACTTCAAAATATATTTCTTGTATAAATAAAATTTGGAAAAAACTTACTTTAATGCGTCTCGAATATTTTTTAATATGTCCAGTGAAGTATCAGGTCCCCACGTTAACAAAAGCATATACTTGTTTCCAATAGGCATTGTCAGTCTGCAAAGATTGTCATATACTGCCAATACATACTGGTTCTTTCCAATCTTTGCACTAAGCTTTTCACGAACCTTCATTGCATTGATTGCATACATTAGTGCCTCCCTATGTTCTTCTTCGTTGAGCAACATTTTGAGACCTTCTCGCATCTCTGTTCCAAGTACTTGTCCATCCATGTCACAGACTGTAGCATAACGTATACGGGAATCAGACTTCATGACAGAGCTTAGCATGTCTTGTGCACTCAATGGTATGGGTACGTTACGGTGGCATAAAAACAACATGCCACTTCAAATTAACAAGTTTGAATCTAACACATCAAGACTTGTCAAAAGCAGCGATCATCAATAGTTTTATCAAGTAAGATGACTATACCATATACCATGTCAAAACAAAGACCACCACCAAATGATTGGGATAAAATGTGGTTTGACTATAACAAGGCGCTCAAGGCATGGATGGGTTCTTTTGAATCTCTTCAGAGGGCAACTGATGATGTTC
>JANXYF010000162.1 GCA_025350175.1 Nitrosopumilales archaeon
AATGGTTATGATACTCCTGATACTGTCAACATGATGAATGAATTTCTTGATTGTATTACAATAGATTTTAAGGGAAACGCAGAACCTCAATTTTCACGAAAATATATTGGAATTCCAGATCCTCAACCAATATTTGATACCATTAAGGAAATTCATAGCAAAACAAAGATTCATGTAGAAATAACTGATTTGGTAGTGCCACAAGTTGGTGACAATTTAGAATATGCTCGAAAGTTATGTAAATTCATCTATGATGAGTTTGGACCTGATATGCCAATACATTTTCTTAGATTTCATCCAGATTATAAAATGATGGACTTTGAGCCAACACCAATACCTACACTTGAGAAACATTATGAAATTGCAAAGGAGGTTGGGCTCAATTATGCCTATTTAGGAAATATCCCAGGTCATAGTCTTGAAAATACATACTGCCCCCAGTGCAAGAAAATTGTAGTCAAAAGATACGGTTTTGATATTCAAGGGTGGTATATTGACAATAAAAATAACTGTAATTTTTGTGGTAATAAAATAGCAATTGAAGGAAAACTTTCTGAAAATTACAAACAAAATCGATTCCAGTTTGTCCTATAAAGTAAAAATCCAATATCATCAAAAATCAATTTTGGAATTTTAATCAAAGGTTAAATATCGTGCAACTCGAATTAATGCATGCCAACTACTTACATTTTGATTAATTCAGATCTGGGCTCTGATGTTGAGATAATTCAAAAAATAAAACAAATACTTGACAACGAAAATGGTATACAGTATGAGGTCCAAGGGGTTTATGGAGTATACGATATCATAGTCAAGATTACAGCAGGTTCGATGGATCTTCTAAGAAGTATAATCACAAATAAGATTAGAAAGATAGACAAGGTTTACTCTACTTTGACTATGATGGTAATTGAAGAGCAAGAAAGGTAACTTAGCCTCTTTTTATTGCATCAGCTACAGTCTGAATTTCTGATTCTGTATTGAAGAAATGGGGAGAAGCCCTTACAATCTTTTTAGTAAAAATATCTCTTACCGCAAGTATCATATTCTGTTTCTCTAGTTTTGCCACCAAGTTCTTTGAATCTTTATCTTGAATAGAAAATGAGACTATGCTGGTCCGTTTTTCCTCCTTCTCTGGTCCATACAGAGTTGCACCATTAATTTTTGAAATCTCCTCACGTAATAAATTAGCAAGCTTAATGTTTCTCTCTCTAATAGTCTTCATTCCTATTTTTTTCAAATAAATCAATGATGCCTCAAGACCTGCAACACCTGACCAGTTACGAAAACCAGCCTGAAATCTAGCCGGCATTTCTTTGTGTACTATTTTATTTTCATGAAATATTGCAGACTCTCCACCAACTTGGAGTGGTTCTACAAGTTCACTTGAATCTCTTCTACAAAAGAAGACTCCCATTCCCATTGGACCACATAACCACTTGGAGCCATTGAAGGACATAAAATTACATTTTATTTTATTTACATCTACATTACTAATACATCCCACAGTTTGTGCTGTATCGACAAAATATGGTATGTTCTTCTCTGAAAGGATCTTACCAATCTCTTCAACTGGAAGTATTGCACCAGTGTTAAACAATGCATGACTTAATGCAACAAGTCCTGTTTTCTCATCTATTGTATTCTGGAATGAATCAAGTTCAAAGTAACCTGTTTCATCTACGTGCAGATTTCTTAACTCAACTCTCTGACCTACTCTTACCCATGGATAATGATTAGCTGGGTGTTCATGAGTAGATCCACGTATCACAATATTGGAGTTTGAATTCATTTTCAATCCATTTGCTACAAAGTTTATGCCATCAGTTACACTCTGGGTAAGTATTACTTCCTCTGGCCTACATTTGATTAATTCTGAAATTTCCTTACGTAAATTAGTCAGTCTTTCTCTTACATAATTATCAGAGGCCTCCGAATCAGGACCAAGTTCGTTATATTTTACTAGAAAATCACTCATTGCTGATATGCTTGATCTTGGCATTCTAGAAGTAGAAGCATTATTGAGATAGATTTTCTCTTTGTATGGAAAATCTTGGGAATAATCTAAATTCATTATTATATCACAATCTACTAGTCTTTGTATTGTTTAAAAATCCTAATGGTAACTTGAACCCATCTAAACTAAATTTGCAAACAATACTAGAACAGGACCTTATTAATTCTGTATTTTACGCTGATCCATTTTTGAAGGCAGGATTTATCTCCAAGTTAGTTCAAGATACAAAACTTGAAGTCTTGTACTTGGATCTTGATCTGCTATATAGCGGATATGTAGTCTCTAGAACACTCCCTACACAAAAAAATATAACTTTGTTTCAACCTACTACTAAAACTTTACATCAAATACTCAAAGAGATCCTAGTCAAAGCAAGTCTATCACAGACTATAATCATTGTCGATTCACTTAACGGACTTTTTAATATCTTAAATCGAAAAAAGAACATTGGAAAAGCTATAATGTCTATCATTATGTTGCTTACAAGTATGGCAAGGATTACCAAATCTTATCTTGTTGTTGCAAGCATGGTTAGATTCAAAAAAGAAGAGGGATGGATCTTGTCACCTACAGGTAAGCGTCTGATTGAAACAAAAAACAGCAAGAAAATTCTTCTTGAATATGGAGTAGATGGTATTATAATGAGTATGCCTAGCGATTCAAGCAAACTTGTTATCCCTTCAAATTTGATTCCACTAGTCTAGTCTTTTTATTATATGATATCCAAACTGAGTTTTTACAATATCTGAGACTTTTCCTTTTTCCAGTGCAAATGCCGCTTTTTCAAATTCTGATACCATGGCTCCTCTGGCAAAAAAT